>CAZHGU010000245.1:0-3278 GCA_964532105.1 uncultured Alcanivorax sp.
TTCATCTGGTGCGCGGTGACCACGGAGACCAGGTGGAAGTATCAACAGACGGCCGGGTTTTCGCCCGGCTCGCCTTCCGGCGCCGCGGACCGGGCCTGCCGGTTCCGGGCGGTTTGATTCCGGAGAAACAGCGTACCCTGGGCCAGTATCGCGAGGAGCAAACCTTTCTCTACAGTCCCGCCACATCCGGATCTGTTCATTATGCGCGCCTGGACGAAGGCTGGGCGGACGGCGTGCATTTTCCCGAAATCCAGCAGGGCAAGGTACGTGCCTGTGCCTATCTGTCGAACTACGATATGACCTTCCCGCAAGCACGCATTCTCGATGACAACGGAGAGCCCGATCAGGCCGGCGATTAAGCGCCGCCGCGACAGACTTCGTCCACAAAGACCGCGACGCTGTCCGGGTCCACTTCCGGCGTCACGCCATGGCCCAGGTTGAAGACATGGCCGGGATGGTCACCGAAATCCCGGCGAATGCGTTGTACCTCGGCGCGGATCACCTCCGCCGGGGCATGGAGCACGGCCGGATCCATGTTGCCCTGCAGGGCCACGCGCTCGCCGACCTGCCGGCGCCCCTCCCCGATATTCATCGTCCAGTCCAGGCCCACGGCGTCACAGCCACTGTCGGCGATCGCGTCCAGCCATAAGCCGCCGTTCTTGGTGAACAGGATCACGGGCACGCGCCGGCCTTCATGCTCGCGGATCAGGCCGGCCACGATGCGTTCCATGTAGCGCAGGGAAAATTCGCGGTAGGTTGCATCGGACAACGCGCCACCCCAGGTATCAAAAATCTGCACCACCTGCGCACCCGCGCGGATCTGGGCATTGAGATAATCGGTGACCGCGCGCGCGAGCTTGTCCAGCAGTTCGTGCGCCAGCTCCGGCGTGGCATAGATCATGGTCTTCAAGTGCCGGAAATCCCGGGAACTGCCGCCCTCGACCATATAGGTAGCCAGGGTCCAGGGGCTGCCGGCAAAACCGATCAGGGGCACACGCCCGCCGAGCGCGCCACGGATCGTGCTCACCGCATTCATGACATAGTCGAGATCCGTGTCCGCGTCGGGCACGGTCAAATCCCGCACGTCCGCTTCGGTGCGCACGGTCTTTTGAAACTTCGGTCCCTCGCCCGGCTCGAAATAGAGCCCCAGGTCCATGGCTTCGGGAATGGTGAGAATATCGGAAAACAGAATGGCCGCATCCAGCGGGAAACGCTCCAGCGGCTGCAGCGTAACCTCACAGGCCATGTCCGCGTTGCGGCACAGGTTCATGAACGAACCCGCCTGCTCGCGCACTTTCCGGTATTCCGGCAGATAACGCCCGGCCTGACGCATCAGCCACACCGGCGCGCGATCGACCGGCTCACGGGCCAGAGCCCTCAACAGGCGATCATTTTGCAGAGAACTCTGGCTCATTACAGTTCCTGAACGGTTTCAGTAGAAAGAAGAAAGATCCAGGTCGCAAGACAAAAGGAAGGGCGCCCACGGCGCCCCTTCATGATTTCTTTCGTCTTTCAGCTTTTGTCTTTCGACTCTTAAATATCGAGGTAGTCGAGTATCCCCTTCGCCGCTTCCCTTCCTTCCCAGATAGCGGTCACGACCAGATCCGAACCGCGGACCATGTCGCCGCCGGCGAAGATCTTCGGGTTGCTGGTCTGAAACGGCAGATCCTGTTCCTCGGGCGCGCGCACACGGCCGTTGTCGTCGGTATCCACTTCCTTGCTGTCGAACCAGTCCGCCGGCGAGGGCCGGAAACCGAAGGCGATAATGACCGCATCGGCATCCAGGATTTCCTCGGACCCGGGCACGGGTTCGGGGCGACGCCGGCCGTTGTCATCCGGTTCGCCCAGCTCCGTACGCACCAGCTTGACGCCCGCTACCTTGCCGTTTTCACCGATGATCTCGATGGGTTGGCGATTGAACAGAAACTCCACACCCTCCTCGCGGGCATTGGCCACTTCGCGGCGCGAGCCGGGCATGTTTTCCTCGTCCCGGCGATAGGCGCAGGTCACACTGGCCGCGCCCTGGCGGATGGAGGTGCGGTTGCAGTCCATGCCCGTGTCGCCGCCGCCGAGCACCACCACGCGCTGCCCCTCCACGCTGATGAACTCGGACGGGTCCTGTTCAAAACCGAGGTTGCGGTTCACGTTGGCCACCAGGAAGGGCAGGGCCTCGTGCACACCGTCCAGATCCTCGCCCGGAAAACCGCCCTTCATGTAGGTATAGGTGCCCATGCCCATGAAAACGGCATCGTATTCTTCCATCAGTTCCTCGATGGAGACATCGCTGCCCACCTCGGTATTGAGCCGGAACTCGATGCCCATGCCCTCGAAGACTTCCCGGCGCAGGGACATGACCGGCTTTTCCAGCTTGAATTCGGGAATGCCGAAGGTGAGCAGGCCGCCGATTTCCGGATAGGCATCATAGACCACGGGCTTGACGCCGCTGCGCGCCATCACATCAGCACAGCCCAGCCCCGCCGGGCCGGCACCGATCACGGCCACCTTGTGATCCGTCCAGACCACGCTGGACATATCCGGACGCCAGCCCATGGCCAGGGCGGTGTCAGTAATATACTTCTCGGCCGCGCCGATGGTCACGGCGCCGAAACCGTCATTCAGGGTACAGGCCCCCTCGCAGAGCCGGTCCTGGGGACAGACCCGACCGCAGACCTCGGGCAGTGCATTGGTCTGATGGCACAGCTCCACCGCCTCCAGCAGGTTGCCCTCGCTGATCAGCTTCAGCCAGTTGGGAATGTAGTTGTGCACCGGGCACTTCCATTCGCAATAGGGATTGCCGCAATGCAGACAGCGGTGCGCCTGGTTCTCCACCTCGCGCGGCTCGAACGGATAATAGATTTCTTCGTACTTTGTCCGGCGCTCGTCCAGATCCTTCTTTTTCGGGTCGTGACGCGGAACATCCAGAAACTGGAAGTTGTTGTTCAGTCGTTCTGCCATCTACCTACTACCTCGTATCAGGCCGGGTTGGCGCGGGTGCGCTCCAGCAGATTTTCCAGGCTCGCCGCCTTGGGTTTGACCAGCCAGAACTTGCGGCTCATGGCGTCGAAGTTGTCCAGCAGATAACGACCCCAGTCGCTGCCGGTCTGCGCCACATAGTCGGCGATCATGCCACGCAGATGGGTGCGGTAGGCCTCGGTGTCCTCGCTGGCAATGCGCTGCAACTCGATCAGCTCAGGGTTGATGCGATCGAAGAAGTCGTTGTCCTCGTCCAGCACATAGGCAAAGCCGCCGGTCATGCCCGCGCCGAAGTTGTAACCGGT
>CAZHGU010000246.1:0-3277 GCA_964532105.1 uncultured Alcanivorax sp.
GGATGGATTCGGCCACCGCCTTGATCTGCAGTGCCAGCAGCGGAAGCATGGCGGCGAGCATCATGACCGTGGTCAGTGTGCCCGCCAAACGGCTGCGGTAGCGGAAGGCGAACAGGTCCGCAAGTGAGCTCAGCTGATAGGTGGTGGTCAGGCGGAGAATGGGCGCCAGCAGAATGGGGGCCAGCAGAAAGACCCCGGAGATGCCCAGAAAATAGGCGAGAAAGTTGTAACCGTATTCGTAGGCATAGCCCACGCTGCCGTAGGTGGCCCAGGCGCTGGCGTAGACGCCCAGGGAAAAGACATAGACCGCCGGATGGCGCACGAAGCGGGCGGGCAGCCAGCCCCGGTCGGTTACCCAGGCCGCGGTGAACAGCAGCAGCAGGTAGCCGACGGCAATGAGAAAGAGCTGGGTAAGGCTATAGTCCATCGACGTCCCGGCTCTTGCCGATCCAGAAGCTCAGCACGATCAGGAACAGCCAGATCAGATAGGGGCGGTACCAGGCGTTGCCCCCTTCGCTCCACCATTCAATGATGGCCGGCGACATCAGATAGGTGCCCAGAATGAAGATGATCAAGAGTCGATCAGTGTACATGGACAGCTCCGGATTGGTCCGTACCGGATACTAGCCCGGATATTGCCGGGCTGTAAAAAGGCCGTGGTTCAGACGACGGACGTTTCGGTTACGCCGTACAGACGTTCCGGCTGCCAGTGCGTCCGGGCCCATGCCAGTACTTCGTCCGGCCGGGTCCGCGCCAGCGTCGCCGGCGGGCGCTGATCCAGCAGTTCCAGCGCCCGGGTCAGGGTAGCCGCCGGTCGGCTGGTGTCCACGGCTTCCGCGCCGCTGGATTTCGCCAGTTTCTCGCCCGAGGTGTCCACCAGTACCGGCAGATGACCGTACGCGGGCGGAGTCAGGCCCAGCCGTTGCAGTACCCATTGCTGGCGCAAAGTGGAGGCCATGAGATCCGCGCCCCGGATGACATGGGTAATGCCCAGCCAGGCCTCGTCCAGGGCACAGGCGAGCTGATAACCGAAGGGGCCGTCCCGGCGTTGCAGCGTGAAGGGGCCGCCTTCCGCCTGGATATCCGCCTGTTGTCGGCCCTGGAAGAGGTCGTCGAAGCTTACCGGCTCGTGCGGCACTGCCAGTCGGATGGCGCTGTCCGCATCCGGCGCCACGGCCACCGACGGCCCTGGGTGAACCCCGCCGCGTTCGCGCAATTGCTTGCGTGATAGTTTGCAGTGAAAGGCGTCGCCCTGACGAATCAGTTGCTCCACGGCCGCCTGATAGGCGTCGCTGCGCCCGCTCTGGTAATAGACGGGGTCATCCGGTTCCAGGCCCAGGTCCGTGAGCTGGTGGATGAGCGTCTCGGCCGCACCCGGGGCCTGTCGGGGCGCGTCCAGATCGTCCATGCGCACCAGCCAGGTGCCGTCATGGCGCCGCGCTTCCAGCCAGCTGGCCAGCGCCGTGGTGAGCGAGCCCCAGTGCAGTGGCCCGGTGGGCGAGGGGGCAAAGCGGCCCCGGTATGGGGTATCAGCTGTGGCCATGGGCGAAAACAAGAACGCCGGGCGGGGCCCGGCGCCGGGTCGAGTGGAACGCCAACATCAGCCGGCGATCTGTTTTTCCTTGATCTCGGCCAGTTCCTTGCAGTCGATGCACAGTTCGGCCGTGGGCCGTGCTTCCAGACGGCGGATGCTGATCTCGATGCCGCAGGCCTCGCAGAAGCCGTATTCGTCGTGGTCGATCTTGTCCACCGCCTTTTCGATCTTCTTGAGCAGCTTGCGCTCGCGGTCCCGGGTGCGCAGCTCCAGGGCGAATTCTTCCTCCTGGGTGGCTCGGTCCGCCGGGTCCGGCAGGTTGTGGGCCTCGTCCTGCAGATGATGCATGGTGCGGTCCGCTTCCTCCATGAGCTCGTGCCGCCAGGCTTCCAGAATGGCGCGGAAGTGCTCCTTCTGCGCATCGTTCATGAATTCCTCGGTTTCGCCCGGATGATAGGGGCTCAGTCCGTGGATCAGGGTGCCTTCCTGACCCCGGGCCCGGGCGCGGGCGTCCGAGTCCTTGCGCATGGTGGCGGTATTGGCCTTCGAGGGCTTGCTGCCCGTGCTCTTCTGTGCGGACGCACTCTTTTTGGGGGTGGTCTTTGCAGCGGTTGCCTTGCCGGCGGTCGCCGCCTGCTTTTTCGGAGCTGCTGCTTTCGACGCGGTCGAGGCTTTCCGTGTTGTCGTCGCGGATTGCTTTGCCGATGTTCCGGCAGCCGCCTTTCCGGGGCTCGCCGTCTTTTTCGCAGTGCTCTTCTGAGTCGCCGTTTTCTTCGCCGTCGTCTTCTTTGCTACGGCCTTTTTCGCCGTGGCGGCCTTGCCGGAGGCAGCCTTTTTCTTTGCTGCTGCGGACTGGCCGGAGGTGCTCTTGCGGGCCGTGGTCTTGCTGGCGGCCTTCTTTGCGGCGGCTTTTTTCGGGGCTGTCTTCTTCGGCGCGGCTTTCTTCGCGGTCGTTTTCTTCGCCGCCGCCTTTTTGGCGGTGGTCGCTTTCTTCGTTGCTGCCTTTTTCGCGGCCGCTTTCTTTACGGCGGTTTTTTTCTTCGCAGCTGCTTTTTTCGACGCTGTAGCCTTTTGGGCCGCCGTCTTCTTTGCAGCGCTCCTGGCGGCTGCTGTCTTTTTGGCCGCAGTCTTCTTCGCTGCCGTTTTCCTGGCGGCTGTCTTGCTGGCAGCGGCCTTCTTCGCTACGGTCTTTTTCGCGGCGGTTTTCTTTGCTGCGGTTTTTCCGGCCGCAGCTTTTTTGGCAGCAGCTTTCTTCGTGGCGGTTTGCTTGCGAGCCGAGGCCGCAGCGGCGGTTTTCTTCGTCGCCGCCTTCTTCGCGGGGGCCTTCTTGCGCGCCGATGCTGCCTTTTTCTTGCGGGTGGCCATTCTCACGAACTCCCTTATCATACTCTCAGCTCGCTGGTACGTTGAGCGCCGCTGCCGCGCCGCTGGTCCCTGTGGACCCTGTTCAAGCTACTGACAATACCCCGTCCCCGGGGGCTTTGTCATCCCCGTATAATCCGGGAGATTATAGCCCTCCATCCGGCCATTGAAAGAGGTGTATGAATGCATATTGCCCGGCGCTGTGAGCGCATAGCACCCTTTCATGTCATGGCCCTGCTCGAGCGCGCGCAGCAGCTGCAGGCGCAGGGCCGGGATCTGGTGCATCTGGAGGTGGGCGAACCGGATTTCCCCACACCGGAGCCGGTCATGGCCGCCGCCCGTGCCGCGCTGGACGGCGGTGCCACCCGCTATACACCGGCC
>CAZHGU010000247.1:0-3268 GCA_964532105.1 uncultured Alcanivorax sp.
GGCATACTGAAAACAGCCCGCTTGCAGATCAAAGGCCAGTTCCTGCGCCTGACGCGTACCTTCCACATTGCTTTCGTGCTGGCGGGCGGCGTCCTGGGTAATGTCGTAAATGGCGGCAAGATGGAAGAAATGATCCACCCGGCCGCGCAGCGCCTGGCGCTGATCCTCGTCCAGGCCCAGCAAGGGTTTCTGCAGATCCCCGTGGACCGCCTGGAGCCGGTCGGCGCCCACGCCCAGCTGCGCGCGCAGCCGTTCCAGCTTGTATTCGGAGCCGGGACGGGTCAGGGCATGGACGATGGCGTCCTCACGCCGGAGCAGCCGTTCCACCAGAAAACGGCCGATAAAGCCGGTAGCGCCGGTCACCAGATATTGCATGTCGTTCTTGCTCCCGCAGGTTGTCCCGATTCAGGGCCGCAACTATAGCGTGCCCGCCCGGGATATCGGGTAGACAGTCGGCACCGATTTGTTGCCCGGGCCTACCAGTGAATCCCCTTGAACAGCCGCGAGAAGGCCCGCTGCTCGCGCGTGATGCGTTTGGGCGTGTTCTCCTTCTGGCCCATCGCGGCCGCCGAATCGGAAAACAGCTTGTAGCCGGTATTCATGATGCCCTGGGTCACCCGTGGCGTCAGGAAGTGCATCACCTGGCCGAAGATGCCCAGTCCCGTGGCGATGCGCCGGGGCTGGCGCACAATGGCGTGACAGATCATGTCCGCTGCCTGGTTGGGGCTGATGGTGGGGACATGATTGTAGAGTTTCGTGGGCGCGATCATGGGCGTGCGCACCAGCGGCATGTTGATGGTGGTGAAATGGATGCCCTCGTGTACCAGCTCACTGCCGGCGCAGCGGGTAAAGGCATCCAGTGCCGCCTTGGAGGCCACATAGGCGGAAAAACGCGGCGCATTGGTGAGCACGCCGATGGACGAGATATTGATGATATGGCCGTCGCCGCGCTCGCGCATGCGCGGCAGTACGCGCATGATCAGCCGCAGCGCACCGAAATAGTTCAACTGCATAGTGCGCTGATAGTCGTGGAAACGCTCGAAACTGTGCACGATGGACCGGCGGATGGAGTGGCCGGCGTTATTGATCAGAACGTCCACGCGGCCGTAATCGGTGAGCACCTGATCCACCAGCCGGTCGGCCTCCTCAAGGTGGGAGACGTCACACTGGTAGGTGCGCGCATGGCCGCCCAGGCGCGCGATTTCGTGCAGGGTTTCCTCGAGTTTTTCCGGCGTGCGCGCCACGATCAGCACGGTGGCGCCGGCCCGGGCGAGCTTGAGCGCGGTGGCCTTGCCGATGCCGCTGGTGCCGCCCGTAATGAGCACCACCTTGTCCTCGACCTTGTCCTCCAGGCGGGGCGTGGGCTGGAGCTCGTCCTCGCGTTCATCGCGTTCCGGGTCCAGATGATTTTCCCAGTAATCCCACAGCAGCTGGGCATAGCTCTGCAGCTCGGGCACGTCCAGTCCGGAGCCTTCCAGCGCCCGGCGGGCGTTGCGGTTGTCGAAGGTGGTGGGATAGGTAATGTAGCGCAGCGCGCCTTCCGGAATCTCGAGTTCGCTCAGCGCCTGATGCAACAGAAAGCGCGTGGGCGGCAGGTTGGTGACACTCTTGCGCACGAAATCCTGGACCGAGCCGTTCAGGGCTCCGTTGCCCAGACGCACCGGCATGCGTGGCGCATCCGCGCAGCCGGCGATGATGTCGAACACCTCGCCCACGCTGTAGTCGCGGTCGGCGGTGAGGTGGAAACACTGATTGTCCAGATCCGGCTGATGGGCAATGTGGTCCACGGCGCCGGCGACGAAATCCACGGGCACGATATTGAAACGCCCGCCCTCGATGCCGGGCACCGGCACCCAGGGCGGCAGCCAGTCGCGCAGGCGCTGGATCAGTTTGAAGAAATAATAGGGGCCGTCGGCCTTGTCCATTTCGCCGGTTTCGGAATGCCCCACCACCATGGACGGGCGGTAGACGCGCCAGGGAATCCGGCATTCGCCGCGCACCAGGCCCTCGGCTTCATGCTTGGTCAGCAGATAGGGGTCGTCCAGATCCGTGGCCTCGTCGAACATCTCCTCGGTAAAGCAGCCGTCATAGAGTCCGGCCACGGCCACGGAGCTCATGTGATGGAAACAGCCCGCATTGAGCTCCTCGGCGAGTTGCAGCGCCTGGCGAGTGCCCTCGATATTGGCGTAGCGCTGGCTGTTCACATCGGCGGTCAGGTCATAGATGGCCGCCAGATGAAAGAAATGATCGATCTGGTCGCGCAAGTCGTCCTGATCGCGCTTGCTCAGGCCCAGTTTCTTGCGCGTGATGTCGCCCTTGATGGCCACCAGCCGGTCCGGATCCACATCCAGGCGCTTGCGCAGGGCATCCAGCTTGTATTCGGAACCGGGCCGGACCAGGGCGAACACCCGGGCGTGCTCGTGCCGCAGCAGGCGTCCCACCAGAAAACGGCCGACAAAGCCCGTAGCGCCGGTAACGAAGTAGTTCATGGATGACCTCCTTGAAGCCGTGGGAAAGCGGACCGGTCTCCGTCTGCGGGACACGGCCTTTCAAGTGTGCACTACAGCCGAATCGCCGCCCAGTCCCTCCGTGGGGCCCTGTGGCGGGTGACACGGGATTGTGGATAAGTAAACGTTCAAGTCAATAATATTTACATCCTAGACAACCGGAAGAGTTCGTCCTTTGTTGGTACGAACGTTCAATAATAGTAAGTACATACTTACTTTAACT
Source organism: uncultured Alcanivorax sp. (assembly GCA_964532105.1). Classification (GTDB taxonomy): domain Bacteria; phylum Pseudomonadota; class Gammaproteobacteria; order Pseudomonadales; family Alcanivoracaceae; genus SLJS01. Next base: position 2,731 of record CAZHGU010000247.1, read on the forward strand.
TTCGCCTACAACTTTCTGAACTGGTTAACATTTTGAGTATTCGAGGATTGCTACGCTTTTAGCTGTACTTTAAAAAGAATTCGTAACTTGTTGATTTGAAGAAAAGGAAGCCATCATGTCTTTCGACCCCCGTGACCCCTATGACGCCGCCGCCCTCTATGACATCTGGCTGAACTGCCATGGGTGTCCGGAGACCTTCGATTTCGAGCCGGGACGGCCCATCGGGCTGGACTACTACCACGACATCGGCCAGAAGGCGAAGGCCGAGGGCTGGCTGGTGGTGGAGCAGGAAGACCCGGAAGACGAGGAGGGGATTTCCTATCTGGTGCTGTGCGCGAACTGCGCGCGGCGCTACGGCCTTTCGGATGTATCGCCCGGCTATGCGGAGCAGCCCCCGCAGGTGATCAACGAGATCTGTCAGGCGATCCGGCGCGCGGAACACGAACGCACGGCAGCCTGAGTCGGCGCTAGCAGGCTGTTGAAAAACCCCTTGCGGCACTCAGCGTGGCCTGAAGCGTGCAGCTGGTGTGCCTGGTCG
>CAZHGU010000248.1:0-3259 GCA_964532105.1 uncultured Alcanivorax sp.
TGTGCCGGCGGCATGACCGTCAAGGCCCTGAATCGGTAGCGTTTTACCATAGATCCCGTGGAGCGTGAAGAAGTGCGCGTCATGGATTTCCGGCTCCGGGGCCGGCGCGGGCGCGCATTTGAAACGGATGATCCGGTGGCGGTCATGACCCATCGCCCGGAGCTGGATGCCTATTGCCTGGAACAGGCCCGGGCGGCCGGGGCGGAGGTCCGCGAGATTTCGGGCATCCGCTCCCTGCGTCAGCACGGCTCGGGGGTAGAGCTGCGCACCAGCAACGGCGAGACCCTGAGCGCGGACTGGCTGGTGGGCGCGGATGGCGCGCACAGCACGGTGCGCCGGCTGCTGTTCGGCGGCGCCGCGCCGGCGGGTGCCATGGCCATCGAGGGGCTGCTGCCCCGGGAGCGGGCCGAGCGCTATCCGGCCACGCGCTTCGATTTCGGCGCGCTCCGGGGCGGCTATGGCTGGCTCTTTCCCAAGGGCGATCATATCAATGTGGGGCTTTATGTCTGGCGCCGGGGCGGTGCCCGGCCCACACGGGAGGCCCTGGCGCGCTGGAGCCGCGCGGTGACCGGCAGTGACGAACTGGAATCCGTGCAGGGCTTTCCCCTCGGCACCCGGGGCCGTGGCACGCCGGGCTCGGGCCGGGTCCTGCTCGCCGGCGATGCCGCCGGTCAGGTGGAGGCGCTGCTGGGCGAGGGGATCTATGGCGCCATCTTCAGCGGCCAGCAGGCCGCCGCGGCCCTGCTGGGCGGCGGCGACGTGGTGGCGCGCTACACCGAGCTGCTGGGGGTTTGGCGGGAGGAAGCGGCGCGCATGCATGCGCTGGCCGGGTTGTTCTACGGCACGCTGCCGCTGGCCTTCGGTGGCCTCAAGCATGCTCTGGCCGGACCCCTGATGCGCGCCTATGCGCGCGGTGAAACCCTGGGGCAGGGCAAGCGGCGCTGGTTGGGCGCGCGGGTCAGCGGTGCCGGGCCCGATAATCCACGGGGGTACAGCCGAACCAGCGGCGAAAGGCCCGGTTGAAGGCACTCTGTTCGGAATAGCCCAGCTCCGCCGCGATCTGGCTGACGCTGTGGTCGCTGTAGAGCAGCCGGTCCCGGGCGGCTTCCTGGCGTTCCGCGTCCAGCAGGGTGGAAAAGTCCGTGTTTTCCGCGCGCAGGCGCCGCCGCAGGGTCCAGGGCTTGAGATTCAGCGCCTCGGCCACGGACTCCAGCTGGGGCGGGCGCCGGGGAATCTGGCGCTGGATTTCCGCCCGCACCTGATCCAGCAAATGATCCCGGGCCCGGTAGCTGGTCATGGCGTGCTGAATGCGGGTGCGCATGACGCGGTGCACCTCCGGGTCCGCGTCGCGCAGGGGCAGATCCAGCAGGGTCCGGTCCAGCACCACCGACGTTTCCGGCTGTTCGAAAGCCACCGGGCAGCCGAAGACCCGTTCATATTCCGCGCTCCGGCCCGGGTCCGCGTGGCGGAAACTCACGCGCACCGGCGCCCGGTCGCTGTCCGTAATCCAGCGGCCGATGGTAATGGCGGCGGCGAAAAAGGCCTCGACGCGGTGACGGGCCTCGGGCAGATCCTCGAAGGGGGTCTCCCAGATCAGCGTCAGCCGGCCGTTTTCCGAACGACTGTCCAGACGCGCGAATTCGGTGGTAATGCGGCTGAAGGGGATCATGAGGTTGATGGCGTCGCCCAGGGTGGCGCTGGACATGGCTGCGTAGCCCAGTTCGCCCATGAAGCGCGGGCGGATCATTTCCCCCATGTGCAGCCCGAAGAGGGGATCGCCGGTGTCACGCAGCGCCCGCTGAAGCAGCTGATCCTCGCATTGCAGCGAGATGCGGCTGTTGCTGTCGGCCAGGGTGGCGTCGTCGATCCCCAGCCGGGCGAGTTCGGGCCCGAGATCACAGCCCAGACGCGCGGCCGCGTCGCGCAGGAACTCGATCCAGTGCGCGGCGACGGTCAGCCCACCCATGCGGCTTGCCGGCGTTGCTGCCATGGCGAAATACTCCGGAGCCCTGAAAACCCTGCCCATGATAGCGTGCCGGGCGGGTTTTGAACGAACCGGTGTTCCAGCAATAAAAAAGGGACGCCGCAATGCGGTCGTCCCTTTTTCCATTCGGCAACCGAAGCACTCAGGCGGTGCCGGATTTCTCCAGCTTGTTCACCTTGCGCTGTACGGTATTGAGTTTCTTGTTGAGCTTTTCCACCTCGTCGCGGGTGGGCAGCCCCAGATAGCCGGCCAGGCGATCACGGGCTTCATCCAGCGTGGACTTGTCGCTGCTGCTCTGGTTCGCCTTCTTCTGCTGTTTCTGGCGCTCTTTGTCCAGCTTTTCGCCGGTTTTCACCAGATCGTCCAGCAGATCATTGCCGGTGTCTTCCACCCGGACCACGGCGCCGCGCGCCGCCAGCCGCAGCTTGTGCGTGAGCTCGCGCACCTGTTCGGTGGTGGCGTTGATGCGTTCGTTTACGGTGTTGGTTTCGGTTTCGGACATACTTGCTCGGCTCCTTGGTTGGCAATGGATTCGCCGGGACGACTGCGCCCCTGTCCCGTGAAGTGAGGGCAGTCTAGTCAATGGCTTGTCCGACGGAATCTGTGTTGTTCAACAATTAAACATGATGCGGAATCACGGTGCACCGCTGTTTTTGCTAGAGTGCGCGCTTTCTTCAGAGGGGACGTCATGAAGGATATTGAAACCGCCCAGGGTCGGCTGCGCGGACTCGACAAGCAGGGCGTGACCGAATTCCGGGGCATCCCCTTTGCCCGGCCGCCCCTGGGGGAATTCCGTTTCCGAGCGCCGCAGCCGCCCGAGCCCTGGTCCGGCGTTTACGAGGCTCACCGCTGGCCCTGGCCGGCGGTGCAGCAGCCGAGTCCGTTGCTGGGTCTGGAGCAGTCCAGCGAGGACTGTCTCTACCTCAACGCCTGGGTGCCACAGGGCGAGGGACCTTTCCCGGTCATGCTGTGGTTCCACGGCGGCGGCTATGTTTCCGGTTCGCCCTCCCAGTTGTTGTACAACGGCGAGCATCTGGCCCGGGGCCAGCAGGTAATCGTGGTCAATGCCGCCTACCGCCTGGGGGTGCTGGGTTATGGCTGGTTCGCGGAACTCGCGCCGGAACTGGCTCCGGACAGCAATGTGGGGCTGCGCGATCAGGTGGCGGCGCTGCGCTGGGTACATGACAATATCGCCGCTTTCGGCGGTGATCCGGACAATATCACCATCTTCGGCGAATCCGCCGGCGGGTTCAGCGTGGCCACGCTGCTGGCCGT
>CAZHGU010000249.1:0-3252 GCA_964532105.1 uncultured Alcanivorax sp.
GGAGCTCATGGGCCTGGAACAAAGCGGGCCGGAATGGACCTTTTACGGCCATACCACGCCGGAACAGGTAAGCGAGCGCATGGCCGAGGCGGAGGTAGCGATTACCAACAAGGTGGTGCTCGACCGTTCCCGTATCGAAGCGGCCCGGCAGCTGCAACTGATCTGTGTGGCCGCCACCGGCACCAACAATGTGGATCTGGACGCCGCCCGGGAGCACGGTATTCCAGTGTGCAATGTCACCGGCTATGCCACGCCCTCCGTGGCCCAGCATACGCTGGCCCTCATGCTCGGCCTCGCCACGCGCTGGCATCAGTACAACGCCGACGTGCGCGAAGGTGTCTGGAGCGCCGGCCATACCTTCTGCCGCCTGGATTATCCGGTGGTGGAGCTGGCGGGCAAGACCCTGGGCATTGTGGGCTACGGCACCCTGGGGCGGGCCGTCGCCGATCTGGGCCGGGCGCTGGGCATGAGGGTGCTGGTGGCGCAGAGCCTGGCGCCCGAAGCGCGGCCTTCGAATGAACGGGTCGAACTGGATGAACTGCTGACGCAAAGCGATGTGATCAGTCTCCATTGTCCCCAGACACCGGAGACGGAAAAACTGATCAATGCCGACACCCTGGCACGCATGAAAGCGGGGGCGTTGCTGGTGAACACCGCCCGGGGCGGCCTGATCGAACCCGGGCCCCTGCTGGACGCCCTGGATCAGGGCCGGCTGGGCGGCGCCGCCCTGGATGTGCTGGAGCGGGAACCGCCGCCGGCGGACCATCCGTTGATCAACGCCGGTCACCCCAACCTGATCATTACCCCGCACAATGCCTGGGTCAGCCGGGACTGCCGTCAGCGTCTGCTTGACGGTGTGGCCGACAATATCCGCAGCTGGCGCGCGGGCGCGTTGCGCAACTGCGTAAATGGACTGGCTTGAACGAGGTGCACCATGGCGTGGGAACAGCAGACCATTGAACTCAAGGCAAGGCCGCGCGGCTTTCATCTGATCACGGACGAGATACTGAGTCAGCTACCCGGATTGCGCCGGTACCGGATCGGCATCCTGCATCTGTTCATCCAGCACACCTCCGCGTCCATCACCATCAATGAAAACGCCGATCCGGATGTACGCGGCGACATGGAACGTCATTTCAATCAGATGGTGCCGGAAAATCAGCCCTACTATGAACACACCCTGGAAGGCCCGGACGACATGCCCGCGCACATCAAGACAGTGCTGGCCGGGTTGTCACTGAGCCTGCCGATCACGGACGGACGCCTGAACCTGGGCACCTGGCAGGGGATTTATCTCGGGGAGCACCGTGACAGTGCGGGTGGACGCAGAATTGTCGCCACGATTCAGGGGCAGCGAAAAGAAGAAAGCTGAAAGACAAAAGGTGTAATGAAGGGCGCCTTGCGGCGCCCGTCCTTATTTCTTTCGACTTGCTACTTTCGACTTTCGTCTTTTTCTGAAATCCATTCCAGAAAATCCCGGCGCTCTTCCTGCGTCGCTTGACTCCAGTAGGCCTTGAGCATGTTCAGGTAGTTCTGTTCCGAATCCGCCTGATTGGATTTGCCTTGCGGATCATCAGCTGAGCCGGGCGCATCGTCCTGCTGGTTGTCCGATTCCGTTTTTTTCAGGGGCGCAACCGTAGAGGACGACTGACTTTCCGAATCACCCGTTTGCTCGACTGCACCCACGCCGGCAATCTCGCCCAGGCTGCCGGCAATACCGGACTTGAAGGCGAGTCCGCTGGCCCGGGTGGGCGTCTTTTCACCGGTGTCGGTATTCAGCACATAGCCGCTGAATTTTTTCTCCAGCTGTCGGGCCTCCTCCAGGCGTTGTGGTTCCTCGAAGCCCAGTTCATAGGTGTGTCCGGCTTTCGCATTCACCACGAACAGGGCCGGGTCCGTCTTGACCACATCATGGCCGTCGCCGCTCAGCTCCCAGAGATCCTTGTAGTAGGCCAGAATCCGGTATTCGCCCGGCAGCAGGTGCAGATCCTTGTGCTGCGGCGAGAACAGGGCGTTCAACCCCTCGATGCGTTCGCCGTTGATGCGCATGATTTCCAGCTCAATGGGCACACGCACCACCGCGATTTCCGATTCCGGGCGCTGCTCGCCTTCATAAAGCTTGCGTACCGGGTTCTGGGCACAGGCGGACAGCATCAGAACCAGCGATAGCAGGATGACGGCATTGCGTATCATTTTCCCTCCGTATCGCCCGACGAGGCCGGTTGCTTGAAGGTGGCCGCTTCTTCCGGCCCGGGCGCATTGCAGGTGTCCTTGCAGGCGTCCAGGGATTCAAAGGGCACATTGCCTTTGCAGCCGCCCCAGATAAAGGGTTTGCACACCCGCGCGCGCTCATCGTAGTAAAAGCGCTTGTGCGACGCCTTGCACTGGCCGGAGGCGGGCTGTTCGTAACAGGGTTCGGGCAGTTCCTTCTGCGCGCAGGCGCTCAGGCCCAGCGCCAGTGTCAGGAGGAGCAGTGTTTTTGATCGCATGGGATACCTGCCTCGGGTTTGAGCCGGATGACGGTGCGCTGCATGACCAGATTGTTGGGCAGGGTATAATGGTGGCCGTCCTGATCACGCAGTTCCAGATAGATCATGCCCATTTCACGGATGGTGCCGGTGACGGTGTTGTCGCTGTCCAGTACGCGGATGCGGTCCCCGACCCGGAAGGGGGCGGAGAAGAACAGGAACATGCCCGCCGTGGTGTTGCTGAGAATGGACCAGGAGGCGAAGAGCGCCACACCCGTGAGCGCGAGAATGGAGGTGGCGAAAACCACCAGCCCCTGCCCCTTGAAGCCCCAGAGCCAGGCGAGCAGGACCACGCCGATGACGACGGCGACAATGCGGATCATGCCGGTGACCTGGAAGATACGGCCGCGCGCATAACCGCGCCGGGCACCGAAGCCGGCGGCCAGGTTGCGCAACAGGGTGGACGCGAAGACCAGCGCCGCCACCACCAGAATACTGAGCAGGATCTGCGTCAGGGGTTCCATATTCAGGCTCCCGCAACAAAGGGATGGCTCCGGCGTTTATTGCCGCAGGTGGACCGGGATCCGTGCCCGGGGGCCGAAGTGATGTCGTCTTTCATGCAAAACTCCCGCCGTGAACGGCGCGAGTATAACAAAGGCGGGGGTCCGGGGCGTCCCTGCCCCTAGCAGGCTGTTGTAAATCACCGAGCGCACACAGCGTGGACTGAAGCGAGCAGCTGGTGTCCTGGGGAGCGACGGACAGGGAGGTGCCCTATACGAGCGAC
>CAZHGU010000250.1:0-3247 GCA_964532105.1 uncultured Alcanivorax sp.
TGCCGGCACGAGGCTGCAATCAGCTGGAGTAGGGGGATGGACGCCTGTCAGGTTGGTGCTTGAACCGCCGATGAACCCAGAGGTATTGCTCGGGGGCGATCCGCACGGCGCGTTCGACAATCCGGTTTACCCGGGCGGCATCTTCCCGGTCGTCGCCCGAGGGAAAATCCTCCAGTGGGGGGTCAAACACCAGACGATACCGCCCTTTGGGCAGACGGTAGTAGGCCATGGGGATGACCGGACTGCCGCTTAATCGGGCGATCCGGGCCGTGGCGGTTATGGTGGCGGCCGGTACGCCGAAGAAGGGGGCATAGACGCTGTGCTTGCGGCCATAGTCCTGGTCCGGTGCATACCAGACCACCTCGCCGTTTTTGAGGCACCGAACCAGTCCGCGCAGATCGGCGCGGTCGATATAGTGCGACACATGCCGGCCCCGGCCGCGTCGAATGATGCGATCGAGCAGCGGGTTGTCGTTGGGACGATAGACGGCTCCGTACGGGGCCATGGTGCTCAGCAGATAACCGGCTACCTCGAGTGAGGTAAAGTGCATGCCCAGCAGGAGGACGCCTCTGCCTTCCCGCCGGGCTTGCTGGAAGTGCTCCAGGCCCTCGACCTCCATGCGCGAGTCTCCGGGCAAACGGAAACGGAAGTAAACCCCCACCAGTTCCATCATGGCCACGCCGGCGCTGATCACGCTTTCGCGGGCCAGACGCTGTTGTTCGTCCGTATCCAGTTCGGGGAAACACAGGCGGATATTGGTTTCAGCCACCTGACGCCGCTGTCGGGCCAGGTGCCAGCTCAGTCGTCCCATACCCCGGCCCAGGCCGAGCAACGCCCGCCAGGGGAGCTGGGCGAGTGGCACCAGCAGGGCCAGACCCAGCCAGATGGGCAGGTTGGCCGGGTGCGCGGGGTGGCGATTCCGGGCTTTCTTGCGGGCCATGGCGTGCGACCTCCGTGAAGGCGGGCAGTGTACCCGGCACGCCGGGACGCATCCAGCTGTGGTAGGATTTCGGCGTTTTCTCATGGGGAAGTCGCTATGTCCGGTCTTGCCGTTCCCGCCTTTGGCGGTGCCCGCGTGCTGGTGGCGGGTGATGTCATGCTGGATCGCTACTGGCACGGGCCTGCCGCCCGGGTGTCGCCCGAGGCGCCGGTGCCCGTGGTCCGGGTATCGGAAACGGAAAACCGGCCGGGCGGGGCGGCCAATGTGGCGTTGAACATCGCGGCCCTGGGTGCCGGCGCGGACCTGGTCGGGGTCGTGGGCGCCGATGAAGCGGCGGGGGTGTTGCGCACCCAGCTGGAGTCCACGGGCATTGGCTGCCGTTTCCAGACGGCGGAGCATCAGCCCACCATCACCAAGTTGCGCGTCATCAGCCGCCATCAGCAGCTGCTGCGGCTGGATTTCGAGGAACCCTTCGACGCGCTGGAAACGGCTCCTTTTACCGCACTGGTTGCCGAGGGCCTGAAAGGCGCCGGCGCGCTTGTTTTGTCGGACTACCAAAAGGGCGCGCTCCGGGATCCGCAGGCGCTTATTCAGCAAGCCCGCGACGAGGGCGTACCCGTTCTGGTGGATCCCAAGGGCACCGACTTCGAGCGCTATCGGGGCGCGACCGTGCTCACGCCCAATCTGGGCGAATTTGAAGCGGTAGCCGGCGCGATCACCTCTGAACAGGATCTGGTGGAGCGGGGCGAGGCCCTGATGCGCGAGCTGGATATCGGGGCCCTGCTGATTACGCGCAGCGAACAGGGCATGACACTGCTGCGCGCCGGACGCTCCGAACTGCATTTTCCGGCTCGCGCCCGTGAAGTCTATGACGTCACCGGAGCGGGTGACACCGTGATTTCTGTTCTGGCCTCGGTGGTGGCGGCCGGAGGCGAACTGGATGATGCTGTCGCCCTGGCCAATATCGCCGCCGGCCTGGTCGTGGGCAAGCTGGGCACGGCGGTGGTCAGCGCGCCGGAACTGCGTCGGGCGGTGAGCCGGGCAGGCGGTGCCGGGAGCGGTGTCATGAGCGAGGAACAGCTGTTGATCGCCATTGAGGACGCCCGGGCCCACGGCGAGCGCATTGTTTTCACCAATGGCTGCTTTGATCTGATTCATGCCGGTCATGTGGGCTATCTGGGTTCGGCGCGCGAACAGGGCGATCGTCTGGTGGTGGCCGTGAATTCGGACGCATCCATTCGCCGGGTCAAGGGCGAAGGCCGGCCCATCAATCCGCTGGAAAGGCGCATGGCTGTGCTCGCCGGGCTGGAAGCGGTGGACTGGGTGGTGTCGTTCGACACCGATACGCCGGAGCCCTTACTGGAGAAGGTTCGTCCCGATGTACTGGTCAAGGGCGGCGATTACACCGAGGATCAGGTGGTGGGCGCGCCCATCGTCAAGAAATATGGCGGCGAAGTGAAGGTGCTGGAGTTCGTCGAGGATTTGTCCACCACCCATCTGGTTAACCGGATTCGCGGTAATCAGTAGCGACAAAATAATAAGGAGGAGTCCGGAAAACCATTATCCGCTTTACCGGTGAGGTTCGGATTCCGATGGAATAAGACTTAACGTATACAAGGAGACAGAATGTCAGGCTCAGTCACCATTGCAATGCCGCACTGGCAGGTCAAACCGCTGATCGTGCCCTGCCTGCGTTCCATCCGCAAATATTCACAGCACTATGATGTACGCGTCATGGTGGTGGATAACGGCTCGCAGGATGAGAGCCTGGATTATCTGCGCAGCCTGGACTGGATTCATCTTATTGAACGCCCCGATGAGTCGCCCGATAACTGGCCGCGTAATGTGCATACCGCCTGGGATGACGCCATCCGGCAGTGCGAGACCGACTATTTTATTACGATGCACACGGATGTTTTTATCAAGAGTGAAAACTGGCTCGACCCTTTCTTTGCGCGCATGGAGGAATCGCCCAGTGTGGCCGCCGTCGGGGGCTGGAAGCTGTCACTCGGTAATTCCTTCTACGAATGGCAGAAAAAGATGGTCAGCAAGGTGGTGGATTGGCTCAGGGGGAAGACCAAGGGTGCGCCGGAAGAGCGCTACGGATATTTTCCGCGAGATTACTGTGCCATGTACCGTACCCGTGCCGTTCTGGATCACGATCTGCGCTTTTCCAATAAAGCCGATTTCGGTGGCGGTCTCGCCATCATGCTCCAGCTCTGGGAGCAGGGCTACGAAAACCGCATGATTCCACTACAGGAACTGAAAAAGCATATTGTGCATATTGCGCACGGCAGTGCGGGTGTC
>CAZHGU010000251.1:0-3247 GCA_964532105.1 uncultured Alcanivorax sp.
CCTCCCGGCCATAGTCCCGGAGGCCGAAGTAGGGCGGGCTGGTGATGATCGTCTGCACCTGGTGGCCGTCGGCTTTCATGGCCCGCATGCCCTCGGTGCAGTCGCCGATGTAGCACTGGTTCAGGTTCATGCCGGGACCCCCATAAACAGATCCGCTTGCCCTTCATGCCGGCGCCGCCGTTTCCCGGCCGCCCTGTGCGCGGCGTCGTGCCGGTTGTGGCAGAGCTGGCACCAGGCCGCGAGATTGAGCAGGCTGGCGGCCTCGGGGCGGTGGTCGTAGACGTGGGCCGTGGTCAGCACCACCTTGGCCCCGGTCACCGGATGCGGCTTGCCGTGGACGGCGCCGCAGTTCTCGCAGCGCCCGCCCGCGCGCACGAAGCGCACGAAGTGGCTGCGCAGGGCCCAGTCCTCCGGGTACCGGGCTTTCATTTCCGGGCGGATCGGCATCAGCTCGTTTCCTCGTCCGGCTGCAAAAGGCGATTCCATTCCATGAGCGCTTCCATCACATTGCCGTCATCGAGAGAGCCCCAGACGTCTTCGATCTTGTCCAGGGGCCCGAAAGGATCGTGCCCGCACGAATCGCATTCGACCCAGACTTCGCACATGTCTTCCTGGCACTGGCGAACGCATGCGACAAACTGCTCTCGGTTGCCGCACTCAGGGCAGGGCGCGATTTCTTCCGGCCGTTTGATCTTGATATGGCGCAGGTTCATGCCGCCTCCTCGCCGCCGCCCTTATGCGGCAGCTTCACCTTGTACACGCGCCTTCCGGTGACCGGGCACCTCCAGCGGTATTCCGACTCAATCAACCGCCCGGCCGTGATCAGCTCGTTGACCCGGCCGACGACGGTCGAGCATTCGAGGCTGGCTGCCCGTGCGATCTGTCTGCGGCTTACCCAGCCGCCGCCGAGCTCGATGATCGCCAGGATGACCTGCTGCTGGATCTCGCCCAGGTTTCTATAGCCCAGGCCGTGATAGGTTTCGAGCGATGATTCGCGGACGTCTTGGTTCATCATGATCTAACCTCCGTGCAGCCCAAATCCGCAGGCGTAGCCACCCGCGCGTACGAGCTGAAAGCGATCAGCCCGCGCTTTCGCCACATGGGCGAGAACAGGTTGTTGCAGCTGTCGAAGCCGACGGCGCGGGCGCGGCGCTTGGAGCTGGCGCGGACAAAGGTGGTATGGGTGCTCGCCACCTGGTGCGAGCCCTTCCGGCGCAGCTCTATGGTCACGCGGTACGCGATGGGGTCGTGCTCGCGCGGCATGGCGTTCACGGCTTGCTGTTGTTGTTCGGTGAGGTCGTTCATTACAGCCTCGCTCCGACTTCCCGCTCAGCTTGCAAATCCTCCACCGCGCGCATTTCGTCGTACTCGAAAAACGGGTTACAGACGCCGCAGTGTCCAGTTGCTTCGATGGACGCCCGGTTAATGTCGAGCGGGTCCTTGTACAGCCGTCGGCAACGCGGGCATTCGGAATGCGGTTCCACGCCTTGGCAGCATTCTTCTGCTTTGTCCTCGGTCAGCCTGCTTTTGCCGCACACTTCGCACAGGTAGACGGTGGTGACCGGAGGCGGGCAGCAGCGCAGTGCTTCGTTTTCCTCGTCGTATAGTTCGCAGCATTCGTCACAGCGGAACCTTTCCAGTGCCATGCATCACCTCTTTTAACCAGTCTGTTTACGCCGCTGCCGGCGCGCAGATAGATGCCCAGGCCGTCACGCATGCGGATTACATAAGTCCGCTGTTCTCCGTCCACTAGGCCCGCCATTTCCAGCACCCGGTTGGTCTCTGCGCCTCTGGACATCTTTTTCACCGCCTTGAATCGGCAAGCGCCGTTCGGTTCTTCGCGCTCGGTTTCCGGTATGACGGTCTGTGTGGATGTGAGAATCCCGCTCTGCATCAGCGCCGGCCAGTCCTTTTTCGTGAGCGGGGCCAGCGCTTTGTCCACCTTGGACTGGTGGCGCTCCCAGTAGTCGGCATTGAATTTTTCAATGTCCTTGTGCAGGCGCTGGGCCTTGCGCTTCATGGCCCGGCAGGCCAGCACCCGGGCAATGTCTTCACGCATTTCGTTGGTGAGTCGTACGGATTGGCTCATGGTTCGCTCCTGTTAAAGCAGTTTCTTTTGCGCTATGTCCTGGCGCGTCGTTTGATACGGCACGATCCGGTGGCCGGCGGCGTGCCGATGGTGTCCTCGCTTGTCTTCAATGAACGCGCGGTTTGCCTCCCGCGTGATCCGGCCGTGCTGGTCCACAGTGAGCTGGAATTCGACTCCGTCCGGGACTCTTGCCCGGCACAACAGATCCGCGCCGGCTTTGCCGTCCTCTCGCTCGGATGCCTCGATCACCCGGAAGCAGTGCAGCAGCATCACCGGGTGCGCCTCCGGGGCCAGGCTGTATTCGTTGCCGGGCACGATCTGGTGCATCAGGCGGCCTCCTTGATCGCGCTGATCAGCCGGGCCACTGGCTCCGGGCACACAGCATTCCCCATTAGCTGGACGGCCAGCCGGTGGCTGTCCGGCAGCTCGTAATCGTCGGAAAACGACATGGCCGCCCGGCACTCCCAGCGGCTGAGCATCCGCATCTGGTCACCGCTGACCACGGCCCAGCGGTCGCGGGTGGTGATGGTGCCGATGGGGCGGTCGATGCTCCGGCCGTTTTTCGTGTTCCCGTAGTAGCTGATCAGAAAGGTATCGCCGTGCGCCTGACGCCCCGCCCGGATCCGCTCGAGCGTGGCCTCGGCGCGGCCGTCCCGGTCCACCGGCGACCAATCCCCGGCCGACAAGTCGATAAACTCACGCGCCGGCCGGTGCGGCTCCGGGACCATGTTGAGCATCAGCGGCGCCCGCGAGCGGGTGCAGACGAGGAACAGCCGACTCCGGTGCTGGGGGGCGCCATGGTCCGCCGCGTCGATCATGTGCGGCGCGATCTGGTAGCCCAGCGTCTCCATCGCATGACGCCACGCCGGGTACAGCTCCCAGTCGGCGAACTCGCGCACGTTCTCAACCACGGCCACCGGCGGGCGGTGGTATTCGCAGGCGGAGACAACAGCCCACGCCGTGGACCGGCTGGCGTCGTGCTCCGGGTTGTTCGCCGACTTGCCCCGGGCTTTGCTGTGGCCCTGACAGCAGGGCGAGGCCAGCAGCAGGTCATGGCCCGGCACCGCTGACCAGTCCGCCTGGTGCAGGTCCTGACAGACGTGCTCGACCTCGGGATGGTTGCGGGCATGCCAGTCCACGGCTTGGCGGCTGTGGTTG
>CAZHGU010000252.1:0-3235 GCA_964532105.1 uncultured Alcanivorax sp.
ACTCGATATGCCAGCCGGGCCGGCCCCGGCCCCAGGGCGAATCCCAGCCGGGCTGGTCTTCTTCCGAAGGCTTCCAGAGCACGAAGTCGCCCGGATGGCGCTTGTAGTCCGCCACTTCCACCCGGGCGCCGGCGCGCAGTTCTTCCGGCGACTGGCCGGACAGGCGTCCATAACCGGGCATGGACTCCACGGCAAAGAGCACATGGCCTTCCGCCTCGTAGGCGTGACCCTTTTCGAGCAGGGTCTGGATGATGGCGATCATGTCGTCCACATGATCCGTGGCCCGGGGTTCCACCGTGGGCGCAAGCGCATTGAGCGCGCCCATGTCCTCGTGGAAGGCGTCGGTAAAGCGCCGGGTCAACGCATCCATGGGTTCGTCGTGCTCGCGCGCGGCGTTGATGATCTTGTCGTCGATATCGGTGATATTGCGCGCATAGATCACGTTCGGATACAGCCGTTGCAACAGCCGATAGAGCACATCGAAGACCACCACCGGGCGGGCATTGCCGATATGGACATAGTTGTAGACCGTGGGCCCGCAGACATAGAGGGTCACGCGTTCCGGATCGATGGGCCGGAAGGCTTCCTTGTCGCCCGTGAGGGTGTTGTGCAGATAAAGGGTCATCCGGGGTAGAGCTCGTCCGGGTTCACGATGGGCGCGCGGTCGAGCACCAGGCGGTTGTCCTCGGCCTTCCAGTAGAAGCAGTCCCGCCGTCCCGTATGACAGGCCGGGCCCTCTTGAGCCACCTGCAGCAGCACGGTGTCGCCGTCACAGTCGATGCGCAGCTCGCGCACCTGCTGGGTCTGGCCCGAGGACTCGCCCTTGCGCCAGAGCTTGCCCCGCGAGCGCGAGTAGTAGCAGGCCAAGCCGGTGGACAGCGTTTCGTCCAGCGCGGCGCGGTTCATCCAGGCGAGCATTAATACTTCGCCGGTGTCGTGTTGCTGGGCAATAACGGGCACCAGCCCTTCGTCGTTGAAGGCCAGTTCATCCAGCGCCGCGTGCAGGGGCAGGCTGTAGCCGGTATTGCGGTTTTCGTTGCGCTTGAACATGGGGCCTCAGGGCATCCGGGTGGCGGCGACGATCTGTTCGACGGCCGCGTCCAGATCCATTTCCTCGTTGTCCTTGGAGCCCAGGCGGCGCAGGGCCACCTTGTTCTCCGCCGCCTCGTTTTCGCCCACCACCCAGATCTGCGGGATCTTGGCGCGCGAGTGCTCGCGCACCTTGTAGCCGATCTTCTCGTTGCGCAGGTCCACTTCGGCGGGTACGCCCGCCTCGATGAGCCGGTCGCGAATCTGCTCGGCATAGTCGTCGACCGCGTTGACAATGGTGGCGACCACCACGGGCACCGGCGCCAGCCACAGCGGCAGATGGCCGGCGGTGGATTCCATCAGGATGCCCAGGAAGCGCTCCACCGACCCCAGCACGGCCCGGTGGAGCATCACCGGCCGGCGGCGCTCGCCGTCCTCGGCCACGTATTCCGCGTCCAGACGCTCGGGTAGCACGAAATCCACCTGCAGGGTGCCGCACTGCCAGTCCCGGCCGATGGCGTCGCGCAGCACGAACTCCAGCTTGGGGCCGTAGAAGGCGCCGTCGCCCGGGTTGTGTTCGCACTCCAGCCCCAGGTATTCCACGGCGCCGCGCAGGGCCGCTTCCGCCTGATCCCAGAGTTCGTCGCTGCCGGCGCGCTTGGCCGGCCGGTCGGAGAACTTGATGCCGATATCGTCGAAACCGAAGTCGTGATAGACCTCGCGCAGCAGTTGAATGAAACGCGCGGTTTCGGCGTTGATCTGCTCCTCGGTGCAGAAGATGTGGGCGTCGTCCTGGCCGAAGGAGCGCGCGCGCATGAGCCCGTGGAGCGCACCATGGGCCTCGTTGCGGTGCAGCGTATGGAACTCGCCCATGCGCACCGGCAGGTCGCGGTAGCTTTTCACCCCCTGCTTGAAGATCTGCACATGGCCGGGGCAGTTCATGGGCTTCAGCGCCATTTCCCGGTCCTGGGTGCAGACGGTGAACATGTCCTCGGCGTACTTGTCCCAGTGGCCCGATTGCTCCCACAGGCGCCGGTCCATGAGCTGGGGCGTGCAGACCTCTTCGTAGCCGTCGCGCTCCATTTTGGCGCGGATATAGTTTTCCAGGTTGCGCCGGGTCTTCCAGCCGCGGTGGTGCCAGAATACCGAGCCCGGGGATTCCTCCTGGATATGGAAGAAATCCATTTCCCGCGCCAGCTTGCGGTGATCGCGCCGTTCGGCTTCCTCCAGCTGGCGCAGATAGTTCTTGAGTTCCTTCTTGTCGCGCCAGGCCGTGCCGTAGATGCGCTGCAGCTGGGCATTGTCGCTCTCGCCGCGCCAGTAGGCCCCGGCCACCTTGGTGAGCTTGAAACCGTCGCCCAGCCGGTTGGTGTCGGGCAGGTGCGGGCCCCGGCACAGATCCAGGAACTCGCCCTGGCGATAGATGGAGACTTCCTCGTCGCCGGGCAGTTCACGGATGATGTCCGCCTTGAAGGTCTCGCCCTGATCCAGGAAGAATTGCACGGCCTCTTCCCGGTCCCAGACCTCGCGCCGGACGGGCTCGCTGCGGCGCACGATCTCGCGCATGCGCTGCTCGATGGCTTCCAGGTCCTCGGGGGTGAAGGATTCGTCCCGGTAGAAGTCGTAATAGAAGCCGTTCTCGATGGTGGGGCCGATGGTGACCTGGGTGTCCGGGTACAGTTCTTGCACGGCCTCGGCCATGACGTGGGCGGCGTCGTGGCGCAGCAGCTCCAGCGCGTCCTCGTGGTTGCGGTCGATGACCTCCACCCGGGCGCCGTCGGGCACGGGCAGGTAGAGGTCGCGCGGCTCACCGTCCACCTTGACGGCCAGCGCCTGTTTGGCCAGCTTTTTGCTTATGCGCGCGGCAATATCCTCGCCGGAGGCGGGTTGGTCGAATTCCAGGGTTGCCCCGTCTGGCAATTGGTATGAAACACTCATGCGGATAATAGCCTGTGGTTGTGGCGCCGGACGCGGTCGGGCGCTGGATGCCGCGACCGGCAGATAGTAGGCAATCGCCTTCGGCCATTCAAGGCGCTATGCTCATGAAACCCCGCCCGGCGCGGGGGAACAAGTCAGGTTCAATCAGCGGGAGGTTCCGCGACTCATGCCCCAGCTCGACAAGCTCGACCCCGAAGAGTACCAGCGTCTCATCCGCGTGGCACAGCGCATCACGGCCCAGCGGGATGTGGCCCGTACCTGTGAAACC
>CAZHGU010000253.1:0-2958 GCA_964532105.1 uncultured Alcanivorax sp.
CACTCCGCCGCCCGGGCGAAGAGCACCACCAGCACGCCCACCAGAAGCGCGCCCGTCCAGAAGACCAGCCGCATCTTCCAGTCCTGGACCGTGCCCAGTTCCCGGCGGGTGCGCTTGCGCGTGAGAAAGCCCCAGGCACGCAGCACCCGTTGCCAGCGGGGCAGCTCTTCACTCAAGACGATCCTCCAGCCGAAGCTGTAGTGCGGGAAAACGGCATGGCGGTCACTACTATACGGATTCGGCGGAGCTCGCTCCAATTGATAGACTGTCGCCGCATTCGTCGTGGAGACCCGCATGCTGATCGACTGGCTCAAGGCCATTCATATCATGGCGGCCATTACCTGGTTCGCCGGCATCTTTTATCTGCCGCGCCTGTTCGTCTATCACGCCATGGCGGAAGACCGCATCAGCCGGGATCGCTTCCAGGTGATGGAGCGCAAGCTCTATCGCGGCATCATGACGCCGTCCATGATCGTGACCCTGATCTTCGGCATCGGGATGCTGGTCGCCAAATGGAATGTCTATGGGCAAATGGGCTGGGTCCACGCCAAGCTGGCTCTGGTGGTACTGCTGATCGGCTACCACCATATGTGTCTGGCTTATCTGAAGCGCTTTGCCCGGGAAGAGAACCGGCACGGCCACAAATTTTACCGGATCTTCAATGAAGTGCCGGTATTGTTGCTGGTCGGTATCGTGATTCTGGCTGTGATCCGGCCCTTCTAGGCTTCGTTATTCGAGGGATCATCATGAGCAAACCCAATGTGCTCGTCATCGCCGGCCATGACCCCTCCGGGGGTGCCGGCATTCATGCCGACATCGAGGCCGTTCATGCGCTGGGCGGCTTTGCCACCACCCTGATCACCGGCCTGACGGTGCAGAACAGCCAGAATGTGTTCGGTTTCGAGATGGTGGATACCGGGCTGCTCCGCCGTCAGAGCGACGCCCTGCTGGAAGACATGGACTTTCAGGCGGTCAAGATCGGCATGACCGGCTCGCCCGCCGTCGTAGCCCTGATTGCGGAGGTGCTGGACCAGCTCCCCGATGTGCCCGTGGTGCTGGACCCGGTGCTGGCCGCCGAGGCCGGGGGCAGTCTGAGCGAGGACGGCGATACCCTGGTTTCGGCCCTGATCCGGGATCTGCTGCCGCGCAGCAGCCTGATCACCCCCAATCTGGGTGAAGCGCTAACGCTGAGCGGGCAACCGAGTCTCCACGAGGCGGGTCCGGAACTGGTGCGCCAGGGCACACCGGCGGCCCTGATTACCGGCTCCCAGGATGAAACCACGGATGTTCACAACCATCTTTTTACCGCCGGGGAACAGCGCAGCTGGTCCTGGCCCCGCCTGCAGGGGGCCTTTCACGGCTCCGGCTGCACCCTGGCCTCCGCCATTGCCACCGGGCTGGCGCAGGGCCGTGCCCTGGACGATGCCCTGGAGCAGGCCCAGCACTTCGTGCAGACCAGTCTGGAACACGCCTGGCGGGCTGGACGGGGGCAACTGATTCCCGATCGCCATGTCCGCTAACCCGGTTCCGCGCGGCCTCTATGCCATCACAGCTCCCGAACTCACGCCGGGCGAGCAGTTGGTACCCGCCTGTGAGGCGGCGCTGGCCGGTGGAGCGGTGCTGCTTCAGTACCGCGACAAAGAGGCTACCGAGACCGAACGCCTCAGCCGGGGTCGTGCCCTGCGCGCGCTGTGCGAGCGCTATGGCGCCCGTTTGATCATCAATGACGATGCCCGGCTGGCCCATGCAGTGGACGCCCATGGCGTGCATCTGGGCCAGCAGGACGACGACCCGGATCAAGCCCGGACCCTGCTGGGCCCGGACGCCATCCTGGGCATGTCCTGTCACGGCGACCCGGAGCTCGCCTGCGCGGCAGCTCGACGGGGCATGGACTATGTGGCCCTGGGCCGCTTCTTCCCCTCGCGCACCAAGCCCGAAGCACCGCCGGCCAGCTTGGCTACATTGCGCGCCCTCCGCGGCGAGCTGGAGCTGCCCATTGTGGCCATTGGCGGTGTGAATCCGGATAATGCGCCCGAGCTGATCCGGGCCGGCGCGGACCTCGTCGCCGTCATCCATGATCTGTTTTCCGCGCCGGATATCGAGGCCCGGGCCCGTCAATTCCGCGCATGCTTCGAGGAGGTTCCATGAACCGCAGTCAATCCAATGCCCTGTTTGAGCGCGCGTCGGCCGTGATTCCCGGGGGCGTGAATTCCCCGGTGCGTGCCTTCAAGGGCGTCAGCGGCACCCCCCTGTTCTTTCATCGGGGCGAGGGCTCGCGCATGTTCGATGAAGACGGCAACAGCTATATCGACTATGTGGGCTCCTGGGGTCCGCTGATTCTCGGCCACGCGGACGCGGATGTGCTCAATGCGGTGCGCGATACCATTGACGACGGCCTGAGTTTCGGCACGCCCACCACCCTGGAAACCCGTCTGGCGGAAAAGATCGTGGAGATGGTGCCGTCCGTGGATCAGGTGCGCATGGTCAACTCCGGCACGGAGGCCACCATGACGGCCGTGCGCCTGGCCCGAGGCCATACCGGCCGCGATAAAATCGTCAAGTTCACCGGCTGTTACCACGGCCATGTGGACAGCCTGCTGGCGAAGGCAGGTTCGGGCGCATTAACCCTGGGTCAGCCCGGCACGCCCGGTGTACCCGAAGCGGTAACCGCGGACACCATCGTCGTGCCCTACAACGACACGGAAGCGGTCAAACAGGCCTTTGAACAATACGGCGATGAAATCGCCGGACTCATCGTGGAGCCGGTGGCGGGCAACATGAACTGTGTACCGCCGCGGGGCGAATTCCTGACGATCCTGCGCTCGTGCTGCAATCAGTACCAGAGCCTGTTGATCTTCGACGAGGTCATGACCGGCTTCCGCGTGGCCGCCGGCGGTGCCCAGCAGTATTATGATGTCGAGCCGGACCTCACCGCCCTGGGCAAGGTCGTGGGCGGCG
>CAZHGU010000253.1:2968-3228 GCA_964532105.1 uncultured Alcanivorax sp.
CGGCATGCCCGTGGGCGCGCTGGGCGGCCGCAGGGCCATCATGCAGAGCCTGGCTCCCACGGGCCCGGTCTATCAGGCAGGCACCCTGGCGGGCAATCCGGTAACCATGGCGGCCGGTCTGGCCACCCTGGACAAGGTCAGCCAACCCGGCTTTCACGACGAGCTGAGCAACAAGGCACAGCGCCTGGCCGAAGGGCTGAGCGACCGCGCCGGCGATCGCGGTGTGCCCCTGCTCACCCAGCAGGTGGGCGGCATGCTGG
>CAZHGU010000254.1:0-3215 GCA_964532105.1 uncultured Alcanivorax sp.
CGCCGGACACGCGCGCGCCGATGGAACGGTTGCAGTTGATGATGTTGTAGTGGAAGGAACCGCCGCCCTTCGATTCGATCGCGGGCAGCATGTCCGCCACCATCTGTTCCGCCAGCTCACCCTTGTCGAAGGGTTCGTTACGCTTGACCTGACAGAACTGGGGCTTGTCCGCGGGCACGTTATCGCTGCGGAGAATGGGCGTGAGATCCAGCTTGCGCTGCTTGTCCGTCTCGCCCTCGATCACGCGGATCAAATCCGTGCGCCCGATCAGCTCTTCCAGCGAGCGCACGCCCAGCCGCGCCAGCCATTCGCGCACTTCCTGGGCCACGAAGGTGAAGTAGTTGACCACCATTTCCGGCGCACCGATGAAATGGTCCTTGCGCAGATCATCGCGCTGGGTGGCCACGCCCGTGGCGCAGTTGTTCAGGTGACAGATGCGCAGATACTTGCAACCCAGCACCACCATGGGCGCCGTACCGAAGCCGAAGGATTCGGCCCCCAGAATGGCCGCCTTGATCACGTCCAGTCCGGTCTTCATGCCGCCGTCGGCCTGCACGCGGATCTTGTCGCGCAGGTCATTGGCACGCAGGGTCTGCTGGGTTTCGGACAGACCCAGCTCCCAGGGTGAGCCCGCATAGCGGATGGACGTAAGCGGACTCGCCGCCGTGCCGCCGTCATAACCGGCAATGGTGATGAGATCGGCATAGGCCTTGGCCACGCCCGCGGCCACGGTGCCCACGCCCGGCTCACTCACCAGCTTCACCGACACCAGCGCCTGCGGATTGGCCTGCTTGAGATCGAAGATCAGCTGCGACAGATCCTCGATGGAATAGATATCGTGGTGCGGCGGCGGCGAGATCAGGGTCACGCCGGGCACGGAATAGCGCAGCCGGGCAATGAGATCATTCACCTTGCCACCGGGCAGCTGACCGCCCTCGCCGGGCTTGGCGCCCTGGGCGATCTTGATCTGCAGCACCTCGGCATTGACCAGATAATGCGGCGTCACGCCGAAACGGCCCGAGGCGATCTGCTTGATCTTGGAAACACGGTCCGTGCCGTAACGGGCTTCATCCTCGCCACCCTCGCCCGAGTTGGAACGCCCGCCCATGCGGTTCATGGCCTGGGCCAGCGCCTCGTGTGCTTCCGGGCTCAGTGCGCCCAGCGACATGCCGGCCGTATCGAAGCGCGGCGTGATATTTTCCACCGGTTCCACTTCATTGATGTCGATGGGCGTGACATCCGAGCGGAAACGGAAGAGATCGCGCAGCGTCGCCACGCCGCGGCCGTTCACCAGGGCGGCGAATTCCTGATAGGCATCGTAGTCGCTGGTCTGGACCGCCTTGTGCAGGGCCTGAACCACGTCCGGATTGAAGGCGTGATATTCCTTGCCGTAAATGAACTTGAGCAAACCGCCGCCGTCGATGGGCTTGCGCTGCTTCCAGGCGTCGCGCGCGAGCACTTTCTGGTCGTTTTCCAGATCCTCGAAATCGGCGCCGCCGATGCGGCTCTTCACGCCATGGAAGCAGCGATCCACCACCTTCGGGCCGATGCCGACGGCTTCGAACAGCTGGGCACCACGATAGGAAGCGATGGTGGAGATGCCCATCTTGGACAGGATCTTGAGCAGGCCCTTGTTGATGCCCTTGCGGAAATTCTTCTGCATTTCCACGGCATCGCCGAGCAGTTCGCCGGAGCGGCACATGTCGGCGATGACGTCATAGGCCAGATAGGGATAGACGGCCGTGGCGCCGAAGCCGAAGAGCACGGCGAAATGATGCGAATCCCGTACCGTGGCGGTTTCGACGATAATGTTGGCGTCGCAGCGCAGCCCGCGCGCGGTGAGATGGTGGTGCACCGCGCCCGTGGCCAGCAGCGCATGAATGGCCAGATGCTCACGGTCAATGCCGTAATCCGAGAGCACCAGGATCACCTTGCCCTCGCGCACCGCCTGTTCCGCCTGGGCGCAGAGATTGTCCACCGCCTGTTCCAGACCGGTATCCGGGTCATAGTTCAGGCCGAGCTTGGCGACGTCATAGCCGGGCCGCTCGATATGGAAGAGATTGGCAAACTTGGAATGCGACAGTATGGGCGTGGACAGAATGGCCCGGTCGGCGTGGTCCGCCGTTTCCTCGAATATGTTGCGTTCGGTGCCAATACAGGTTTCCAGCGACATCACCACGGCTTCACGAAGCGGGTCGATGGCCGGATTGGTCACCTGGGCGAACTGCTGCCGGAAATAGTCGTAGAGCGGACGCTGGCGATGGCTGAGCACCGCCATGGGCGTGTCGTCGCCCATGGAACCGGTGGCCTCCTGGCCATTTTCCGCCAGCGGGCGCAGCACCTGCTCGCGTTCCTCGAAGGTCACCTGGAAGAGCTTCTGGTAGGCGAGCAGTTCGGTGGGGTCGACTTCGTCGATGCGTTCCACCTCGGCGTCATAATCCGCTTCGATACGCAGGGCATGTTCCTTGAGCCATTCCCGGTAGGGATGACGCACCTTGAGCCGGTTGTCGATATCCTCGGTATGCAGTACCTGACCGGTTTCGGTATCCACCGCCAGGATCTGGCCCGGCCCGACCCGGCCTTTGGCCACCACGTCCTCGGGCTTGTAGTCATGGACGCCGATTTCCGAGGACAGGGTGATATAGCCGTTCTTCGTGATCACCCAGCGCGCCGGGCGCAGGCCGTTGCGGTCCAGCATGCACACGGCGTGCCGGCCCTCGGTCATCACCAGCCCGGCCGGGCCGTCCCAGGGCTCCATGTGCATGGAGTTGTATTCATAGAAGGCGCGCAGATCCGCGTCCATGGTTTCCACGTTCTGCCAGGCCGGCGGCACCATCATGCGGATGGCGCGGAACATGTCCATGCCGCCGGCGAGCAGCACTTCCAGCATGTTGTCCATGGCCGACGAATCCGAACCGTCGCGGTTGACCAGGGGCGTGAGCTTCTCCAGCCCCGGCAGTAGTTCGGACTCGAACTGCGATTCGCGCGCCAGGGACCAGTTACGGTTGCCCTGGATGGTATTGATCTCGCCATTGTGCGCCAGAAACCGGAACGGCTGGGCCAGGGGCCACTGGGGCAGCGTGTTGGTGGAAAAACGCTGGTGGAAGACCACAATGGCCGTGGCCATGGTCTCGTCGCCCAGGTCCGGATAGAAACGCGGCAGATCCACGGGCATCATCAGGCCCTTGTAGGCCACCACGGAGGCGGACAGGCTG
>CAZHGU010000255.1:0-3207 GCA_964532105.1 uncultured Alcanivorax sp.
TCCAGCTCGCGCACATTGCCGGGCCAGCTGTACTGCCGCAGGGCTTCCAGCGCCTCCGGGGCAAACTGCAGCGGAGCACTGTTGAGCCGCTCGCTAATGCGCGAGAGCAGGGCATGGGCCAGGGGCTGGACGTCCTCGGCGCGCTCGCGCAGCGGCGGTAGATGCAGCTCCACCACGTTCAGCCGATAGAGCAGATCCTGACGGAAGTGGCACTGTTGCACCAGGGCGGTCAGATCCCGGTGACTGGCGGCGAGCAGACGCACATTGACGGGCCGGCCCTCCACATCGCCCAGGCGGTTCACTTCGTGATTGTTGAGCAGGTTCAGCAGCCGGGATTGCGCTTCCGGGGACAACTCCGAGACCTCGTCCAGGAAGAGGGTGCCGCCGTCGGCGACTTCCACCTGGCCGCGCCGGGCGCTGTCACGACCGGATACGGCGCCGGGCTGGTGGCCGAACAACTCCGCTTCCACCAGGGTGTCGGCCAGCGCCGCGCAGTTGACCGTGATCAGGGGCGCGTCCGCCCGATCACCCTGCTCGTGGATGGCGCGCGCGACCAGTTCCTTGCCGGTGCCGGATTCGCCCTGAATGAGCACGGGCACTTCGCTGTGGGCCACCTTTTCGATGCGCCGGAAAAGCTCGCGCATCCCTTCGCTTTCGCCGATCATGCCCTCGTGTACCGGGTAGTTCCGGTTGGCGTCCGCGCGCAGGGCGTCGTTCTGGCGGTTGAGGTTGCGCTCGCGCAACACGCGGTCGACCGACATCAGCATTTCGTCGTGGTCGAAGGGTTTGGCGATATAGTCCACCGCCCCCTGTTTCATGGCGTCCACCGCCGAGCGCAGGCTGGCATAGCTGGTCATGATCAGCACGGGTACGGGCGCGGCCTCGTCGATCAGGGTAGTGCCCGCCTCGCCCGGCAGGCGCAGGTCCGCGATGATCAGGTCGAAATCCGTCAGGGCCTGCTCTTCGCGGGCCTGTTCGACGGACTCGGCTTCGGCCACGCCGTGATGCTGCTGTTCCAGCAGCTTGCGCAGCGCGCCGCGAATGATGGGTTCATCCTCGACAATCAGAATCTGACTCATGGAGCCTCACCTTGCTGGTCGTGGGGGATGGCCCGGGTCATTCCCCTTGACTCGTGAAAGCCGGCAATTCGATGACGAAGCATGTCCCCCGCGAACCGTCCACCGGGCTGTCCGCCCGGATACTGCCATAGTGCTCCTCAATGATACTGTACACCATGGCAAGACCAAGCCCCGTGCCCCGGCCCGGGGATTTGCTGGTGACAAAGGGTTCGAACAGCGCATCGCGCACTTCCGGGGCGATGCCGTGGCCCTGGTCTTCCACCGTGATCCGCACACTCTGCGCCTCCGCGCTGCTGCGAATGACTACCGGATCGGCGTCCGCGCTGGCGTCGGCGGCGTTGCCCAGCAGGTTCACGAATACCTGCACCAGCCGCTGGGCGTCGCCGCGCACCCGGTGGGTCGGGTCACAGTCGTTACGGAACGACTGCTGCTTGTGGTCGGGATCCAGCGCCAGCAGTTCCAGGGCTTCGTTGACCACCTCGGTCACCGTTACCGGCTCCAGTACCAGGTCCTGATCCGAGCCGCCGCTGTGGCTGAAAGTCACCAGGGATTCCACAATGCGCGAGATGCGCCGGGTCTGGGCCAGGATCTGGGCGCCCGCCTCGCGTGGGTCCGTATCGTCGTCGTCTTCCAGATTCTGGGCCAGGCAGGCGATGGCGGTCACCGGATTGCCGATTTCGTGGGCCACGCCGGCGGCCAGCCGGCCGATGGAGGCCAGGCGCTCGTTGTGCGCCAGCCGGGCCTCCATGGTGCGCAGTTCGGTCACATCCTCGACCACCAGTACCTGGCCACCGGCGCGCTCGCCGGGCAGCGCGCCCTGTACCCGGGAGCGGTGCAGGCTCAGCCAGCGGGTTTGCCCCTCCATATCCAGCCGGCGCTGGGGGTCATGGCGCTGTTCGCCGTGCACGAACTCCAGGAACAGCTCACGCCAGGGCGACGGCAGCGCCGTCAGCCGCGAGCCCACCATGCGTTCGCCGCTGATGCCGGTGAGTTCCTCCATGGCCTGGTTCCAGCCGATGACCTCGCCGTCCGCGCCCAGCGAAACCACGCCCATGGGCAGTTCCAGCAGGGTCTGACGGTGGAAGCGGCGCAGGCTGTCCAGTTCCGCCGACAGCCCCGACAGCCGGCTGCGATACTGTTCAAGTCGGGTCTCGATGAACTGGATATCCTCGCTGGAGCCTTCCTCGCCCTGGGGCTTGTAGGGCAGGTGTTCATCCACCAGCTGATGGGCCACGGATGGGCCCAGCAGACCCGAGAGGTTGGTTTCCAGCTGGTCGCGCAGCCGGCGTAGCGCATAGGGGCTGGTTTCGCCACGGTTCAGATCCAGATCCGCCATGGCCAGCTCCACTTCCCGCTCGGCGGTGACCGGGCCCAGGGGTTCGGTGAGCGAGGCGATAAAGTCGTCCACGGTTTCGCTTTCCAGCTCCCAGCGGTAGGGCCGGCGCAAACTGTCCACGGCACAGGTTTCGGCCGCGTTGATTTCGGTTTCGCGCGTGCGGGTGAACAGCGACACCAGCGCGAAGATCAGGGTATTGGCGATGATGGAGGCGGCCGCGATGTTGTGCCACTCTTGGGCCGGGTCCGGGCGCAACAGCCCGGCCGTGCCCAGCAGCGTCTCCGGGTGCCAGGCGGGTTCGATCAGCGGCAGCAGCAGGGCCAGCGTCCAGATCGTAAAGCCGGCCATGAGACCGGCGAAAAGGCCATTGCGGTTCCCCCCCGGCCAGAAGAGTGCGCCGATGAGCCCGGGCACGAACTGCAGCGTGGCCACGAAGGCCAGCACGCCCAGTTCCGACAGACTCTGCTCGGTGGTAGCGGTATAGAACGCATAGGCGAGCGCCAGCACGCCGATAATGAGCAGCCGGCGTAACCAGAGCAGCCAGCGGTAGAGGTTTTCGCCCTGGCGCAGACGCTGCCCCGGCAATACCAGGTGATTGAGACACATGGACGACAGCGCCAGGGTGGCGACGATCAGAATGCCGCTGGCGCCGGCCAGGCCCGCCAGATAGCCCAGAATGGCGCCCCGGCCCTCGGTGATCAGACCGATGCCCAGCGAGAAGTAATCCGGAGCCGTGGTGACATCCTCGGCCATCGCCGCCCAGAGAATCACCGGCACCCACAGGGCCATGAC
>CAZHGU010000256.1:0-3202 GCA_964532105.1 uncultured Alcanivorax sp.
AGGACGCCATGGTGCGCATCGACATGTCCGAGTTCATGGAGAAGCACTCCGTGGCGCGCTTGATCGGGGCGCCGCCGGGCTATGTGGGCTATGAGCAGGGCGGCTATCTAACCGAAGCGGTCCGGCGCAAGCCCTATTCCCTGCTATTGCTGGATGAGGTGGAAAAAGCCCATCAGGATGTGTTCAACGTCCTGCTCCAGGTGCTGGAGGACGGCCGCCTGACCGACGGTCAGGGCCGCACCGTGGATTTCCGCAATACGGTGATTGTGATGACCTCCAACCTGGCGTCGGATCTGATCCAGCAGATGGCGGGCGAAGGCGATTACGAGAAAATGAAGAGCCAGGTCATGGAAGTGGTGGGGCAGCACTTCCGGCCGGAGTTCATCAACCGGATCGATGAGACCGTGGTCTTTCATCCGCTGGCCCGCGAGCAGATTCGCGGGATCGCCAATATCCAGCTGGAGGAGCTGCGGCAGCGCATCGCCGACCGGGATCTGGGCATCGAGCTCACCGATGCGGCGCTGGACCGGCTCGCCGAGGCCGGTTTCGATCCGGTTTACGGCGCCCGGCCGCTCAAGCGCGCCATCCAGCAGCAGATCGAGAACCCGCTGGCGCGCAAGATCCTGGCCGGCGAATTCCAGCCGGGCAGCACGATCCGGGTGGATGTGGACGGCGAGGCCTTTACCTTCCGTTCCGAATAAGGACGTTATCACCTGCAGCAGCCCAGACCAGAAGGGCCGGCGTTCAGCCGGCCCTTCTGTCTGACGGTCCTTGCCGCGAACCTGGCAGGCTTTTCAACAGCCTGCTAGTTTCCGTTGTTCTCGTTACAGCGCTCCAGCGCCTTCTTGGTCTTTTCGATCATGGCCTGGCGCTGTTCCTCATCCAGGGTTTTCTTTTCGCCGGTTTCAGGGTCCTCGCGGCGGACCACGGAGCGCTGGTTCAGGGTTTCCAGGTTCTTGCGGTGCTGTTCGCAGTTTTCCTCATTCGCTGCCTGAGGGTCTTCCTCGGCCTGTTCGTCCTCTTCTCCGGCTTCCCGAGCCGCCTGATTCTGCTCGCGCTGCTGCTCAAGGCGTTGCATCGCCTTGTCCTGGCTGGAGGACGGTGGATTCTTCGCTTCCACCCTGCTGGCGTCCTTGCCTTCAGGTTTCTCGGCGGAATAGTGGGTAACGCCTTCGTCGTCCACCCACTTGTAATACTGCTGCGCCGCCAGGGGCTGGAACAGCAGCAAGCCGGCAGCAAGGATTAGCGTCTGCATCACGGGGCTATTCATGAAATCGGATCTCCATGCTGGCATTTTCAGCGGCGTTCGTTACTGGCAACGCTGGAGTCGCGCTTTCAGGTTCTCGAAGCGTTTCCGGGTTGTTACGTCCATGTTCTCCAGGGCCTGCTGATAATCGGTCCGGCCTTCCCCGCTGCTGTGCTGTTCGAGGAGCTTTTGTTGCTCCTGTCTGATCTGATTGCATTCCGACGGTGTCGGTGCCTGGTTGCCCTGCCTGTTCTGATTTTGCTGGTTGTCGGAGGGTGCCGCCCCCGCCCCCCAGGGCAGAGTCAGAGCCAGGATCAACAATGCCGGGCGAATCAACGCATGCCTGTTCATGACGGTTTCTCCATTGTTGTTCTTGCTGAGCAACAGCATGCCTTGAAAGGCACTGTTTCTGCAATGTGAAGAGGGGGCGGATTTGACAGTGCCCGCAAATATGGGAAAATTCCCGCACCAGCCTTTCTCGATGAAAGGCGCGGAACCAGACCGGAGATCGGGACCCGCAGCCGCTTACCGGTGGTTGTGAGGCCGGGACCCGGGGCGCCGTTACCGCGGCGTCCGGCGCAGCAAACCTGCAGATCAGTCCCTCCGTATGTCTGTGCTCCCGCCGGCCACCGCCGCGGAGAGCTTGTCGGGCGCCCTTCAAGTCGGCAGCCCGGCGAAGACAGGCCTCCTGAACCGTGCCCGGTTTCGCGGCGCCGGCTCCCGGCGTGGCAGTGTGCGACATTCCAGCAATCGAGGTGAACAATTGGAAGAGCTGACCGGTGGGGAAATGGTGGTTCGCGCCCTGGCGGACGAGGGGGTCGAATACCTGTTCGGCTACCCGGGCGGGGCCGTGCTGCACATCTATGATGCGCTCTTTCAGCAGGACCGGGTGGAGCACATTCTGGTGCGTCACGAGCAGGCGGCCACCCACGCGGCCGACGGCTATGCGCGCTCCACGGGCAAGCCCGGGGCGGTGCTGGTTACCTCCGGGCCCGGCGCCACCAACGCCGTAACCGGAATCGCCACCGCGTCCATGGACTCCATCCCCATGGTGGTCATTTCGGGCCAGGTGATTTCCGACTGGATCGGTGATGACGCCTTCCAGGAGACCGACATGGTCGGCATTTGCCGCCCGCTGGTGAAACACAGCTGGATGGTGCGCGATCCACGTGATATTCCGGAGATCTTCCGCAAGGCTTTTTATATCGCCAGCACGGGCCGCCCGGGGCCGGTGCTGATCGATATCCCCAAGGACATGACGGCGCCGCACAACAAGTATCCCTACGAGTATCCGGAGCATGTCCACATGCGCTCCTATAATCCGGTTACGCGCGGGCACACCGGCCAGATCCGCAAGGCGGTCAATGCCATGCTCCAGGCCAAGCGCCCGGTGATCTACAGTGGCGGCGGGGCCGTGCAGGGCGAGGCCCATGAGGTGCTCACCCGGCTGGCGCGCAAGCTCAACTTCCCGGTTACCAATACCCTGATGGGGCTCGGCGCCTTCCCGGGGTCCGATCCGCAGTTTCTGGGCATGCTGGGTCAGCACGGCACCTATGAAGCGAACATGGCCATGCACCATGCCGATTTCATCCTCTGTGCCGGCGCGCGCCTGGACGACCGGGTGACCAACAACGCCGACAAGTTCTGTCCCAACGCCACCCTGGTCCACATTGACGTGGACCCGGCAAGCATTTCCAAGAATGTGCCGGCCAACATCCCCATCGTGGGTCCGGTGGACCAGGTGCTCGGGGAAATGCTGGCGATGGTGGAAGAGTCGGAGCAGCAGCCGGACCAGAAGGATCTGGATCGCTGGTGGGAAGAAGTCCAGGGCTGGCGTCAGTATCACGCGTTGCGCTATGACCATGACGCGGAGGGGCTCATGAAACCGCAGCACGTGGTCGAAACCCTGTACAGGGTGACCGAAGGCAAGGCCTATGTCACTTCGGATGTGGGGCA
>CAZHGU010000257.1:0-3200 GCA_964532105.1 uncultured Alcanivorax sp.
TTGGGGATATCCGCGGAGATCTCCTCCGGACCCAGCTTGGTGTCCCGGGCGATACAGGTCAGCTCCTGAATATGAATGGAGGTGAACCGGTCTTCGCGCGCGACGCGCTCGGAGATCAGGATGGAGTCCTCGAAGTTGTACCCGTTCCAGGGCATGAAGGCCACGCGCATGTTCTGGCCCAGAGCCAGCTCGCCCATGTCCACGGACGGCCCGTCGGCGAGAATATCCCGCGCGGCGACCTTGTCACCCACTTTCACCAGCGGATGCTGGTTGGTGCAGGTGTTCTGGTTGGAACGGGTGTACTTGGTCAGGTTGTAGATGTCGACACCGGCCTCGCCGTCGCCGATCTCGTCGTCATTGACCTTCACGATGATGCGCGAGGCATCCACCTTGTCGATCACGCCGCCGCGGCGAGCCACTACACAGACGCCGGAATCCAGCGCGGCGTGGCGCTCGATCCCCGTGCCCGCGAGCGGCTTCTCCGCGCGCAGGGTGGGCACCGCCTGACGCTGCATGTTCGAGCCCATGAGTGCCCGGTTGGCGTCATCGTGTTCGAGGAAGGGCACCAGCGCGGCCGCCACGGACACCACCTGACGCGGTGAAACGTCCATGTGGGTGACCTTGTCCGGCGTCATGACCGTGAATTCGTTGCGGTGACGCACGGTAACGAACTCCGAGGTGAGCCGCTGATCCGCGTCCACCGGAGAGTCCACCTGGGCGATGACGCATTCGGTTTCCTCGATGGCGGACAGATACTCCACCTCATCGGTCACCTGGCCGTCGACCACCTTGCGGTAGGGACTTTCCAGAAAGCCGTATTCATTGGTTCGCGCATAGGAGGACAACGAATTGATCAGGCCGATGTTCGGCCCTTCCGGTGTCTCAATGGGGCAGACCCGGCCGTAGTGCGTGGGGTGGACGTCGCGCACCTCGAAGCCGGCGCGCTCGCGCGTCAGCCCGCCCGGTCCCAGCGCGGATACCCGGCGCTTGTGCGTGATCTCCGACAGCGGGTTGTTCTGATCCATGAACTGCGACAGCTGCGACGAGCCGAAGAATTCCTTCACCGCCGCCGCTACCGGCTTGGCATTGATCAGATCCTGAGGCATCAGCCCCTCGGATTCAGCCAGGCTCAGGCGCTCGCGCACAGCGCGCTCGACCCGCACCAGGCCAATGCGGAACTGGTTTTCCGCCATCTCGCCCACCGACCGCACCCGGCGGTTGCCCAAATGGTCGATGTCATCGACGGTGCCGCTGCCGTTGCGGATACTCACCAGCTCACGCAGCACATCGACGATATCGGACGTTTCGTCGCCGTATTGCTGGTAATACTCGCGACCTTCCTCGTCGGTGCGCTGGCTGAAGTAGCGGCCATCATAGACCAGACCGGGCCCCTCGATGGAGTCACGACCCAGTCGGCGGTTGAACTTCATCCGGCCCACACTGGACAGGTCATAGCGATCCGAGGTGAAGAACAGGTTCTGGAAGAGAGTCTCGGCGGCGTCCTTGGTCGGCGGCTCGCCGGGACGCATCATGCGATAGATCTCCACCAGTGCTTCCAGCTGGGTTTTGGTGGGATCCTGGCGCAGCGTATCCGAGATAAAGGGCCCGTTGTCCAGATCATTGGTGTACAGGGTTTCGAACCGGGTCACGCCCGCCTTCTGGAGCTTGCCCAGCACATCGTCGCTGATCTCGGTGTTGCACTCCACCAGGATCTCGCCGCTGTCCTCGTCCACCACGGACCGCGCCAGCACCTTGCCGTGCAGATATTCCGGCGGCACTTCCAGATACTCGATATTGGCGTTCTGCAGATGGCGGATATGACGCGCGGTGATCCGGCGTCCACGCTCCACCACCAGCTCGTCGCCGGCAAAGATATCGAAAGTGGCGGTTTCACCCCGGAGCCGCTCCGGGAACAGCCGCATCTGGTAGGTGTCTCCCTCGACCATGATCTCGTTGGTGTCGAAGAACATGTCGAGGATTTCGTCATTGGTATAGCCCAGCGCGCGCAGCAGAATGGTCGCCGGCAGCTTGCGGCGCCGATCGATGCGCACGAAGATCTGATCACGCGGATCAAATTCGAAATCCAGCCAGGAACCGCGATAGGGAATCACCCGCGCGGAATACAGCAATTTACCCGAGCTGTGGGTCTTGCCCTTGTCGTGATCAAAGAATACGCCCGGCGAGCGGTGCAGCTGAGAGACAATGACGCGCTCGGTGCCATTGATCACGAAGGTGCCGTTTTCGGTCATGAGCGGAATCTCGCCCATGTAGACCTGTTGTTCGCGAATATCCTTGATCGCGCCCGAGGATTCCTTGTCGTAAATCTTCAGGCGGATGCGCACCCGCAACGGAGCGGCATAGTTGGTGCCGCGCACCAGGGATTCACGCACATCAAAAGCCGGTTTTCCGAGCTCGTAACCGGCATACTCCAGGGCCGCGTTCCCGGAATAACTGCTGATCGGGAAAACGGAGCTGAACGCAGCTTCCAGGCCCTCGTTGGCCCGCTCCTCGACGGTTTTGTCCTCCTGGAGGAACTTGCGGTACGAATCAAGCTGAATGGCCAGGAGATAGGGGATCTCCATGACCTTCGGAAGCTTGCCGAAATCTTTGCGGATCCGCTTTTTCTCGGTAAAAGAGTATGCCATCTGCATTCCTCGGCTGTTGGTCCATCACCCTCGGGCGATGCTTCCGCGTCCTGGCGTCACGCGGAAACGACAAAAGGCTGGCAGCCGTAACGGCCGCCAGCCATCGCCTTTCCCGGCCCCGGGAAAGGATTCGCTCACCACGAACTTACTTGAGCTCGACAGTGGCGCCGGCTTCTTCCAGCTTGCTCTTGATCTCGTCGGCCTCGTCCTTCTCGGCACCTTCCTTGATGGCCGAAGGCGCGCCCTCGACGAGTTCCTTGGCCTCTTTCAGACCCAGGCCCGTCACGTCGCGCACGGCCTTGATGATGCCGACCTTCTTGTCGCCGAATGCCGTCAGCATGACGTCGAATTCGGTCTGCTCTTCAGCGGCGCCACCGCCTTCGGCCGGTGCCGCCGCCGGCGCCGCCGCCGGCGCTGCTGCTGCCGCTTCAACGCCGAACTTTTCTTCCATCGCCTCGATGAGCTCTACAAGCTCCATAACGCTCATCTCGGCGACTGCGTTGAGAATATCGTCTTTGGACAAAGCCATTTCGTTGTCTCCTAACCTTTCGGATG
>CAZHGU010000258.1:0-3199 GCA_964532105.1 uncultured Alcanivorax sp.
AGCTCCAGCAGATAGTCCAGTTCCCGGCGGGAACAGCGCGGTTCCTCGTTCAGCTCCGCGTCATGGTCGAGATCCGTGGTGCCGATACAGGTAGCGCCTTCCCAGGGAAAGATGAACACGGGCCGGCCGTCTTCGGGATGGAGGATGGTCAGGCAATGGTCCACGGGCAGACGCTCGCGGGCCACGAAAAGATGACTGCCGCGCAGGGGCCGGATCCGGGCCTCGCTGCCGGAGAGCCGGTCCGCCCAGGCCCCGGTGGCATTGATGACGCGCGTGGCTTCCAGCTCATGCGTGGCGTCTTCACAGCCGTCGGTCACCCGGATCCGAAAGCCCGTATTCGTGGCGGTAACGCTGTCGGCGGTCAGATAGTTGCAGACCACGCCGCCCTCGGCCGTGCCTTCGTGGAGAATGCGCAGCACCAGCCGGCTGTCATCCGTCAGCGCATCGGTATAGGTCATGGCGCCCTTGAGCCCGTCGCGCGCGAAGCCGGGCAGCCGCTGGAGCACGGCGGCGCGGCCCAGCCAGCGGTGATCCCGGATGCCGGCCAGCCGGTCATAGAGCCAGAGCAGCATTTTCATGGACCAGCGTCCGGGAAAACGCCTGCGGCGGATGGGGAAGAGGTAATCCTGACGCACCACCAGCTCGGGCAGCTCACGGATCAGTCGTTCGCGTTCACGCAGCGCATCCCGGGTCAGCCGGATATCGCCCTGGGCGATATAACGCAAACCGCCATGGACCATCTTGGACGAGCGGCTGGAGGTGCCCCAGGCGAAGTCGCGTTGTTCCACCAGCAGTACCTTCAGGCCCAGTCGGGCCGCCATCAGCAGAATGCCGGCGCCGGTAATGCCGCCGCCGATAACGATCAGATCCCAGTGCGTGCGCGCCAGCTCCGCCGGTTCAGGACGTTTACCCGGCATGGTCGTCCCCCAGCAGGCAACCCGGATTCAGGCGTGTCTCCGGATCGAAATGGTGCATCAGCGCGGTGAGCGCGGCCATGCCCTGTTCGCCCTTTTCCGCCGGCAACCAGGGGGCATGGTCCCGGCCCACGCCATGCTGGTGGCTGATGGTGCCGCCCAGCCGCGCAATCACGTCGGAAGCCGCGCTCTTCATGCGCCACCAGCGCTGCCGGGTTTCCTCGAGCGTGTCCGAACAACGAAAGACATAGGAGGTATAGATACTGGACCCCTGGCCGTACAGGTGCGAAAGGTGGGTAAAAACATGGGCCTGTTCGCCCTCGCCCGCCTCGGCCCGGATGGCATCCTCCACCTGCGCCACCATTTCGGGCACCCGGTCCCAGTTCACCGCCGTTTCCAGGGTGTCCACCACATAGCCGTGCTCCCAGAGCCCGTGACGCAGATACGGCGAACGGAACCGGGTTTCTTCCCACTTGCGGCCCAGGGGCCGGCCGGTATGCACACCCCCCGCCCGGCGAATGCGCCGCACGGTCGCGCGCAACGTCTGGCGGCAGGCGCGCGCTTCGCCGCTGACCCCGAAAGTGAGCATGCATTTGCCGTCGCCGCAGCCGCGCAGGCGCAGATAGCGCTCCAGCCCCGCCACCAGTTTTTCGTGGCCGGCCAGCACCAGCTGGGTGCGGGTTTCTTCCGGGTTGGACAGGCGCACCATGGACAGCGGCAAACGGGCCTGGACCAGCTCCCGGGCCAGACGCACGCCGTCTTCCCAACTGGGCATGAAGGCCACATGGAAGCTCTCGTGCTCGGGTTGCGGCGATACCCGCGCCTGGACCTCGGTAATCACGCCCAGACGCCCTTCCGAGCCCAGCACCAGTTCCCGCAGATCGGGCCCGGCGGACGAGGCCGGAAAGGCCGGGATGTCCAGACTGCCCCGCGGCGTTTCCACCCGGCCGCCGGCGAACAGCTGTTCGATCCGGCCGTAGCGCAGACTCTGCTGGCCGCTGGAGCGGCTGGCCACCCAGCCGCCGATGGTGGAGAGTTCCCAGGACTGCGGATAATGGCCCAGTACATAGCCCTGCTCGGCCAGCAGCCGCTCCACCTCGGGCCCGGGCGTGCCGGCACCAAAGGTGGCCAGCTGACTGGTCCGGTCCAGCTCCAGCAGACCGGTCAAGCGCGCCAGCGACAGCGTCAGCACGGGCGCATCGGAGTCCGGCGGGTTGATATGGCCGGCCACGGAGGTGCCGCCGCCATAGGGGATCAGCCGGATATCCTGTTCCGCCGTCCAGTCCAGCAACTCGCGCACTTCGGCACTGTCGGCGGGTTGGGCTACCCCGTCCGGAAAGGTGCCGAAATCGCCGGAGCGCATGGCCAGCCAGTCCGGCAGGCTCTGGCCCCGGGCATGGCGTACCCGGGTTTCGGCGGAGCGGTCGATCAAACGGTGTTCGGGCAGCCGTGACGGCGGTACCCGGGCCGTCACATCCGCCAGGGCGGCATCGGCATGGATCCGCCCCGGCCCCAGCACCTGTTCGAGGAAGTCTCGTCCGGCGGGTTTCAGGGGAAAATGGGTGGCTTCGTCGCCCCAGCCGTTCCAGCGTTGCATCAGGGTCTCTGCTTCTTCGGATTGCCCCGCATGCTACGGAATTGCGTACCGGCTTTCACGCTCCGTAGCGTACCGCTCCGATTTCACGGGATTCATTACCCGTTAAATATATTTTAATCAATAGGTTACAAGTTATTTTTCATGTTTTACGTGAATCCAGGATTTTCCGGCAGTGTCACGAATCGACATCGGCATCACGGGATGAAAAAGCGCCGCACTTGCCGTACCCTTCCCCTGACATCACACACTGGATCGAGACTCCCCATGAAGCAACTCGCCATTGTGGCCCTGGCCGCCGGCCTGGCCGCCTGCAGTACCGTGAACCCCTATACCGGGGAAAAACAGACCGCCAAGGCCTCCTCGGGCGCGGCCATCGGCGCCGCCGTGGGCGCGCTGGTGGGGATTGCCACCTCGGACAGTTCCAAGGAACGCAAGGAACGGGCGCTCAAGGGCGCGGGCATCGGTGCGCTGGCCGGTGGCGGCGTGGGCGCCTATATGGACCAGCAGGAAGCCAAGCTGCGCCAGAAGCTGGAAGGCACGGGCGTATCGGTGACCCGGGACGGCGACCGCCTGATTCTGAACATGCCCGGCAATATCACCTTTGCCACGGACAGCTCCCGGGTCCAGGACTCCTTCCGGCCCGTGCTGGATTCCGTCTCGGAGGTGCTGGCCGAATACGAGAAGACCA
>CAZHGU010000259.1:0-3195 GCA_964532105.1 uncultured Alcanivorax sp.
CGCAGACCTGCGCCATCATGAGTGTGAGCAGGGCATAGGAAGCGATATTGAAGGGGACGCCGATAAAGATGTCGCCGCTGCGCTGATAGAGCTGACAGGACAAACGCCCGTCGGCCACATGAAACTGGAAGAGACAGTGACAGGGCGGCAAGGCCTGAAAGCCCCGGGCAGCGTTTTCGTGCGGCGCCAGGCTGGTGTCCGGCAATACGGCCGGGTTCCAGGCGGAGACTACCAGCCGGCGCGAGTCCGGGTTGTTACGGATGCCGTGGAGCACCTCGCTGATCTGATCGATGGTGCGCCCATCCGGCGCCGGCCAGCGCCGCCACTGCTCGCCATAGACCGGGCCCAGTTCACCGTCTTCGGTGGCCCACTCATCCCAGATGGAAACACGGTTTTCGTTCAGATACCGGATATTGGTATCGCCCGATAGAAACCACAGCAGCTCATGAATAATGGAGCGCAGATGGAGTTTCTTGGTGGTCAGCAGGGGAAAACCCTGAGCCAGATCGAATCGCATCTGATAGCCGAACAGGCCGTAGGTGCCCGTGCCCGTGCGGTCGTTCTTGTAGACGCCTTGTTCGCGCGCAGCGCGCAGCAGATCCAGATACTGTTTCACGTCCTGCTCCCGGAACGACGGTAGGCCCAGACCATCAGACCCACGCCCGCGATCACCAGGGGCACGCTCAGCAGTTGCCCCATGGTCAGCCAGCCGAAAGCCAGGTAGCCGATATGCGGGTCCGGCGACCGAAAGAACTCCACGAAGATGCGGAAAACCCCGTAGCCGGCGCCGAAAAGTCCGGTCACCGCGCCGGCGGGACGCGGGTGACGGGAATAGACCCAAAGGATCACGAATAGCGCGATGCCCTCCAGCGCCAGCTCGTACAGCTGGGAAGGATGACGCTCCACCCCGCGCGGGTCGCGCGGAAACACCATGGCCCAGGGCAGCTCCGCGGGCTTGCCCCAGAGTTCACCGTTGATGAAGTTGCCCAGCCGTCCGGCACCCAGACCGATGGGCATGACGGGCACGGCGAAATCCGCCACCTGGAAGTAGCCCTTGCTGTACTTGCGCGCGAAAAACCAGAACGCCACCAGCACACCGATGACGCCGCCATGAAAGGCCATGCCTCCTTCCCAGATGCGCAACAGCCAGAGCGGGTCCCCCAGGAATTGCTCGAAGTTGTAGAAGACCACATAGCCGAAGCGCCCGCCCAGGATCACGCCCAGCGCCACATAAAAGACCAGATCCCCCACCTGTTCGCGGGTCCAGCCGCTGTCCGGCTGCCGGGCGCGCCACAGGCACAGCAACCAGCCGGCGGCGAAGCCCACCAGATACATCATGCCGTACCAGTGCACCTGCACCGGCCCCAGACTGATCATTACCGGATCGATTTCCGGATACTGCATGGCCATGTCCTATTCCAGAACCAGTTTCAGACCGATCACGAACAGCACCACGGCGAACACCTTTTTCAGGCGCGCCGATGGCAGGCGATGGGCCAGCCGTGCGCCCACCCGCGCCAGCGGGAAGCTGGTGAGTACAATACCGCCCAGCGCGGGCAGATGGATATAGCCCAGGGTGGCCTCGGGCAATCCGGTCCGGTCCCAGCCCGCCACGGCAAAGCCGATGCTGCCCGCCAGCGCGATCACAAACCCCAGGGCGGCGGACACAGCCACCGCCTCGCGCATATCCACGCCCCGGCTGCCGAGAAAGGGCACGGTGAGCGAACCACCACCGATGCCGAAGAGACTGGAGGCCAGCCCGATGCCGCCGCCCACGCCGGCCAGCGCCGAACGGCCGGGCAAGCGCTCCGGTCCCGGCGGCGCCGTGCTCCGCCCGGCCCGGGCCATGCGCCAGGCGATCACCATGGCGAAGACGCCGAACAGCCGAGCCAGAGTATCGCCGGGCAGCCAGTCCGCCACAAAGGCGCCGGCGAAAGCCCCCACGGCAATGCCCACGGCCAGCTGGCCCGCCAAGGACCAGCGCAGAAAACCGGCCTGATGATGGGTGCGCACGGCGTTCAACGAGGTCACGGTAATGGTGGCCAGGGACGTGGCCACCGCCATCTGGGTTTTCACGGCCTCGGCGAAATCCAGCAGACTGAACACCAGAATCAGCGCCGGCCCGATCATGTTGCCGCCACCCAGTCCCAGCGTACCCGCCAGCAGACCGGCCAGCGCCCCCAGCGCCAGAAAGATGGGCAATAATTCCAGCAGGGTCATGCGGTTGCGCCTGTCCGGTGAACCCGGGAGTGGTGCCGACGGTCTGATTCCGTCACCATAGGCCCATAATCCCGGAATTCATGATCCATGTGCATTATCCTCTTTTCCTGGCAGCAGTATTCCGACTATCCGCTGGTGGTGACCGCCAACCGGGACGAGTTTCACGACCGGGCCACGGAACCCGCCTGCTGGCGCGGTCAGGTCTGCTGCGGGCTGGACGGCGTCGCCGGCGGCACCTGGATGGGGGTGACCGCCGACGGCCGCTTTGCCGCGCTGACCAATTACCGCGAACCCCATGAACCCGGTGCGCCGCGCTCGCGGGGCCTGCTGCCGTATTCCTTTCTGCGCGGCAACCAGGACCCGGTCCGTTTCCTGGAAGAAGTGGACGCCGAGCAGCATCATTATGCCGGTTTCAATCTGCTTGTCGGCGACCGGGACCAGCTCTGGTATTTCTCCAACCGCGAAGCGGGCCCGCCGCGTCCCGTTTCTCCGGGCGTGCACGGTTTGTCCAATGGC
Organism: uncultured Alcanivorax sp.; assembly: GCA_964532105.1. GTDB lineage: Bacteria > Pseudomonadota > Gammaproteobacteria > Pseudomonadales > Alcanivoracaceae > SLJS01. The sequence continues at coordinate 2,737 of CAZHGU010000259.1, forward strand.
CTGCTCGACGATCCCTGGCCCAAGGTCGAAAAGGGCCGCTCCCGGCTGGCCGACATTATCCAGCACGAGCCCCGTCACGAAGACCTGCTGAATATTGTCCGCGACACCCGCCAGCCTCCGGATCACGCCCTGCCCGATACGGGCGTGGGCCTGGAAACGGAACGGCTGGTCGCGCCCATTTTCATCCGCACGCCGCATTACGGCACACGCGCAAGCACCTCGGTGATCGTACCCGGCCGGGGCGAGCCCGAACTGCGCGAACAGCTCTGGGACCGCCAAGGCAACCCCCTGAATGAGGCCCTGAACGAAGCCGGAAGCTAGCTCTCCCCCCAAGACCTCTGATTTTCCAGGACCTCTGGTCGGTCTCCGGGCAAGACCTGTCGTTGTGATTTTTCGTTCGGCTTTAGTGTCCTTTCCCTGCCATACAGCCCTTTTCAGAACCTTCAGTGAGCGTCAGAA
>CAZHGU010000260.1:0-3174 GCA_964532105.1 uncultured Alcanivorax sp.
TCTCGCTCGGCGTGGCGGAACTGCGCGACATTCTGGACACCCAGGGCGAGGCGGAGATCACCTGCGAGTTCTGCGGCGCCCGGGAGCACTTCGACCCGGTGGATCTGGGCGAGCTGATCCGCGAACTGGAAGCCTGAGCGCCCGCCAGGATGGCTTTTCAGGCCCGCATCCCGGGTCGCGCGACACCCTCGCCCGACCGATCATTCATGTGCCGGAATCGCCAAGACCGGTCTTTTCTGTCATAATCGCGCGCCTCGGGGAATCCCCCCGGCGGTTCGCGGGCAAAGATCGCCCGCCGATCCACGGCCCTGTCGGCCATTGATCCTGAAACGGCTCCTCCCGCCACAGCGGGCAACGGGGCGGTTTTGACACCGGCACGGGGCCGGCATAGCCAGACGCTTTGCAAACGACTCCGGCCACAAGCCCAGGAATGACCATGACACATCCAAGATCCTTTACTGACCTGTCCCCCGCTGAACTGGTGGAGATGTCCATCCAGCGCGAGGAAGGCCAGCTGGCGCACAACGGCGCCCTGGTTGTAACCACCGGTGAACGCACCGGCCGCTCCCCCATGGATCGCTTCATTGTGGACGAAGCCTCCACCCGTGATCATATCGACTGGGGCCCGATCAACCGTCCCTTTGACGCGGACCGGTTCGAAGCACTCTGGGACCGCGTGGACGCCTATATGGCGGAACAGGAAGCCTTCATTTCGCACCTGCATGTGGGCGCCGACCCGAACCATTACCTGCCGGTGAAGGTGACCGCCCAGACCGCCTGGCACAATCTTTTTGCCAATACCCTGTTCATTCGTCCGGATCGCTATAACCCGCAGGGCAAGGAAGAATGGGAAATCCTGCACGCGGCGGATTTCGAATGCGATCCGGAACGCGACGGCACCAATTCCGAGGGCGCCGTGATCTTTCATTTCGCCCAGCGCCGCGTACTGATCGCGGGCATGCGCTATGCGGGCGAAATGAAAAAGGCCATGTTCTCCGTGCAGAACTTTCTGTTGCCGGAAAAGGACGTGCTGCCCATGCACTGTTCCGCCAACGTGGGCGAGGACGGCGATGTGGCGCTGTTCTTCGGCCTGTCCGGCACGGGCAAGACCACCCTGTCCGCCGATCCGAACCGCTATCTTATCGGCGACGACGAGCACGGCTGGGCCAAGGGTTCGGTGTTCAACCTGGAAGGCGGCTGCTACGCCAAGTGCATCGATCTCTCCAAAGAGAACGAGCCCATGATCTGGGACGCCATTCGTTTCGGCGCCACCCTGGAAAACGTGGTCCTCGATGAAGAGCGCGTGCCGGACTTCAACGATGTGTCGCTGACGCAGAACACGCGCGCGGCCTATCCGCTGGAGAACATCGACAAACGCATCGAGGAAAACCGTCACGGCGAGCCCAAGCACGTGATCTTTCTCACCTGTGACCTTACGGGCGTGCTGCCGCCGGTATCCAAGCTCAACAACGAAGCGGCCGCCTATCATTTTCTCAGCGGCTACACCGCGCTTATGGGCTCGACCGAAATCGGTTCCGGCCCGGGCATCAAGAAGACCTTCTCCACCTGCTTCGGCGCGCCCTTCTTCCCCCGTCCGGCGGGCGAATACGCGGAGCTGCTGATCAAGCGGGTCGAGGACTTCGACGCCAAGGTGTTCCTGGTGAACACCGGCTGGACCGGTGGGCCCTACGGCGAGGGCGAGCGCTTCTCGATTCCCACCACCCGGGGCGTGATCACCGCCATCCTCTCGGGCGATCTCGACGAAGCGGAGACCGAGCATCTGGATATCATCAACCTGGATGTACCCAAATCCGTTCCGGGTGTGGATTCCGGACTGCTGCGCCCGCGCGAGACCTGGAAGGATCCGGAAGCCTATGACCGCGAAGCGCGGCAACTGGCGCAGGAATTCCAGAACAACTTCGACGAGAAGTACACCGACGTCTCCGACGCCATCCGCAAGGCGGGTCCCCAGCCGGACCAGTAAGGCCGGCACGGATGCGCCCCGAAAACCCCCGCTCGACTTTATCCGGTTGAGCGGGGGTTTTTTATTTCGTCAAAGCTTGCCGTCCGAGCGCTTCGCCTTCATTCGCAACACCTCATGAAGACCAGGCTCAAAGTGAATGGTGGAGCGTATTCGTTTTTCAGTCATGTTGGCCTCCCTGCACCCGGGATTTCATTTGTACCGAATTATTCGACTGCACCGGGCTGACCCGACCGCCCGGTTCTGTTTGTCCATGTAGTCAAACAATCGTAACAAAACGGCTGGACATGTTTACCCGTTTCCCTAGAATCACGCGCTCTTCGGCAAGCAGGAGTACATGTGTCCGCAACTCTGCCTCGCATCGTGATCGTGGGTGGCGGCGCCGGGGGACTGCCGCTGGCCACGCTGCTCGGGCGCAAGCTGGGCCGCAAGGGCCACGCCGAAATTACCCTGGTAGACGACTGCAATCTGCACGTCTGGAAGCCGCGTTTTCATGAAGTCGCTACCGGGGCCATCGACGCCGATCTGGACGCGGTGAACTACCGCGCCCATGCCCGGCTCAATCACTACTATTTCGATCCGGGCCGGTTGCGGACCGTGGAGGCGGAACAGCGCCGCATCCGGCTGGAACCGCTGTACGACGAGGCCGGCCACGAGGTGCTGCCGGAACGGGATCTGGAATACGACTATCTGGTGCTGGCGCTGGGCAGCCGGAGCAATGATTTCGGCACGCCCGGGGTGCAGGAACACTGCCTCTTCCTCGACAGCCACGAACAGGCCGAACGCTTCCGCGAGCAGTTTCTCCATACCTGTCTGCGCGCCAACTATGAACACCGCTCGCTGTCCGTGGCCATTGTGGGCGGCGGCGCCACGGGCGTGGAGCTGGCCGCGGAACTGCACCATGCCGTGGACATGCTGCGCTATTACGGCCATGAGCATCTGGACCGCACCCGGCTGGATGTTCAGTTGATCGAGGCGGCACCGCGTGTGCTGCCGGGATTGTCCGAACGGGTCTCCCGGGCGGCCCACCAGCGTCTGGAAGCCATGGGGGTGCGGGTGCATACCGATACCCTGATCCAGCGCACCGAGGCAAACCGGTTTGTCAGCCGGGATGACCAGTCCATCGGGGCGGATCTGCTGGTCTGGGCCGCCGGGGTCCGGGCACCCGCCTTACTTGCGGAGATTCCCGGACT
>CAZHGU010000261.1:0-3162 GCA_964532105.1 uncultured Alcanivorax sp.
CCGATTTGTCTGGAACAAATCGGCGCGGAGCCGGCTTCAGCCGGCGGAGCCCGAAGGGCCGGGGCCATGGATGGCACCGGCAATCCCACCCAGGGAAAGTTTCCTGGCAGGCCTGATAGACGTCATGAGCCCCTTTTTATTTGGCGGAGGGGGTGACCCTGGTTCGAACCCACTGTTCGACCGATTTGCCGGGAGTAAATCGCCGCGGAGCCGGCTTCAGCCCGGAACTTCTCCCATTCCGGATAATCCAACCTTGAGAACGAATACAAAGCCCTCATACTCGATAACGGCACAACCCGGACAGGCGCGCGATTCCTTTGGCGCCGCAGTGCCCCGGGTGCTATGATTCCAACGTCATTCTGAACCGCATGGTGGAGTTTCCATGAACGAGCGCAATATTCCCTATACCGGTGCGCAGGCCGGCGCCCCGGCCATCAACAAGGTGCTCAAGAATACCTATCTGTTGCTGTCCATGACGCTGTTGTTCAGCGGCGCCATGGCCTATGCCGGGCTGGTCATGGGCATTGGCCACGGGGCCGGGCTGATCAGCAGTATCGCCGGCATTGTCATGCTCTGGTTCGTGCTGCCGCGCACGGCCGAGTCCGCCGCCGGCATTCCGGTGATTTTCGCCATTACCGGCCTGCTGGGGTTGGGCCTGGCGCCCGTGGTAGGCCATTACCTGGCCGCCGATCCCACCATTGTCATGACCGCGCTGGGCGGCACGGGGGCCATCTTCCTGGGGCTGTCCGCCTATGCCGTGGTCAGCCGTCGGGATTTCAGCTTCATGGGCGGTTTCCTGTTCGTGGGGCTGTTTGTGGTCATCGGCGCGGCCGTGTTGAACATCTTCCTGCAGATGCCGGTGCTCTTCCTGGTGATCAACGCGGCGATCGTGCTCATCATGAGCGGGCTCATCCTGTGGGAGACCTCGCGTATCATCCACGGCGGCGAGACCAACTACATCATGGCCACCGCCGGACTCTTCCTGTCCCTGCTGAACATGTTCCAGGCCCTGCTGCACCTGCTGGGCGCGGCGAACGAGTAAAGCACGGCGCTCCCGCCGGCGGTGCGGCCGCCGGCGGGAAACCGCCCGGAGAGCCTCTATGGACTGGATACAGATTCTCAGCGCCCTCTTCCTGGGGGCCATGCTGGTGTTTCTCTTTCCCCGCATGAAACATGCGGTCAAGGAATCCCCCAAGGGCAGCGCCCAGGACTGGATGGGCGTGATCGTGCCGGCCCTGCTGGTGGTCGGTTTCGTGTTGTTGCTCATGTCGATGGTCTGAGCCCGCCCGAGGTTTTTCCCGACTTTTGGCGTTCCCGACTTCGTATTTTTGACGACAATCGCCGCCTGTTCCCGCATTATTACCGGATTTGCATATTGCGGAGCCGGATCAGCTTCCCAATAATACCGCCTTTGCGCTACTCTCGGAGCAGGCATTGCTTCAGGGAGGAAGGCATATCAAGGGGGAAGCATGCTGGATCTGATGGTGGTGGACGATCATGAGCTGGTGCGCACGGGCATCAGCCGAATGCTGGAGGATGTCCCCGACATTCGGGTGGTGGCCCAGGCTTCGTCCGGGGAGCAGGCTGTGGAGCTGGCGCGGGAGCTGGAGCCGGACGTGGTGCTCATGGACGTCAAGATGCCGGGCATTGGTGGGCTGGAAGCCACGCGCAAGATGCTGCGCCAGGACCCGGGGATCAGGATCCTGGCGGTTACCGTCTGCAATGACGAACCCTTCCCCTCGCGTCTGCTCAAGGCCGGGGCGGCCGGTTATCTCACCAAGGGCGCGGAACTCGACGAGATGGTGCGCGCCATCAAGATGGTGCATGCCGGACAACGCTACGTGAGCCCGGATATTGCCCAGGCGCTGGCGCTCAAGCCCTTCAACGCCCCCGAAGCCTCGCCGCTGGATCTGCTGTCCGAGCGTGAGCTGCAGATCATGACCATGATCGTGAAATGCGAGAAGGTGCAAGTCATCGCGGACAAGCTCTATCTCTCGCCCAAGACCGTCAACACCTACCGCTACCGGATCTTCGACAAGCTGGGGATCAGCAGTGATGTGGAAATGACGCTGATTGCCGTGCGCCATAACCTGCTGGACGCCGAAACGGCGGATTAACAGGGTGATACAGGGTGGGGCGGGCGTTCCCTGCCCGCGAGACAACGGAATCAGTCTACCCGATAGACCACGTCCAGGTCGCCTTCCATATCCTCCGAATCCATATAGCCGATGCCGTTGGAATCGCCGGAACCCAGCCGCGCCTTGAGCTCATCCGGACCGGAGAGCATTTCCGGTGGCTCCCCCTTGCCGGTAAAGCTCATGCGCACCCAGTGCGAACGCAGCTGGGATTCGTTCATGTCCAGCACCTTCTCGTAGAACTCCGCGCGCAACGGGTTCTCGGCCGGCAGGTCCAGAGGCTCCACTGCCTTGCCGTTTACCGAGCCCTTGCGTCCGCTGAAGATCTGGCGCACGTCCTCCGTGGAGAGACTGCCCAGATTCAGCTCGGGCGAAGTAACCACCAGGATTTCCGCCCGTGCCAGTCCGGTCAGCGTCAGCGAGATTGTTATTACCAGAATACGCAGCATGACGATAACCTCCCTTTAAAAGACCAGATTGGCGGACAGGCGGAAGACCATGGGGTCGTCCTCGTCGTCGGGAATCGGTCCCGAAAAAAGGCCCGCGTCATTGGCGCCATTATCGTCGCTCGCGCCCACATCGTAATACGTGGACACCTCGGCCTTGAGAGCCAGCCCGGGGGCCGTGTCATGGCGCAGGCCCAGGGTCCAGCTCTTTTGATGGGTCTTGACACTGTTGTAGAGACCTTCGCCCAGCGGATCCCCGTCAATCTTGTCAAAGGTCCGATCTTCGCTATTGGCCCAGGTAAGGTGTGGAGTCCAGGCGCCAAAATGATAGCCAGCCGTCACATACTGGGCTCTGGATTTGGGAAACCAGTCACTCTTGATATCCAGCTCCACCGCTTCCGCCAGGAACATGAAATTGCCGTTGTCGTATTCCAGTCCGGCGCTGGCGAAATAGGCATCGGCATTTTCCTGGGAGTAGGTGGGGCCAAAGGTGGATGGCGCCGGTATGCTCGGGCCTGTTGCCGCATTGGACAGATCCAGGTTCACGTCCCCGCTGCTGTAGGCCAGCCAGGTATTCAGAT
>CAZHGU010000262.1:0-3144 GCA_964532105.1 uncultured Alcanivorax sp.
CGGCCGCGACTGTCGAGAGACTCTGGAACAGGAGCAAGGCGCTCGGCGAAAGGCGACAGGCGAAAGTAGCAAGAAATAAAGCAGGGCGCCTTCGGCGCCCATCCTTTTTGCTTGCTCCTTGCTCCTTGCTCCTTGCGCCTGTTCCAGAACCGCTGAAAAAACTCCTCCGGTGTCCCGATCCCCCACCTCCGTGACGAGCCCGCCCCGTACAGGCATACTGCCCCCTTTTGCCGGCCAAGGCGGAAACAGGCTTCCAACCCATGAGCAAGACTCCCAGACGCAGCTGGCGTGACGCCTTCCGGGTGTACGGGCATCCGCGGGTGCTGGGCATGGCCTTTCTGGGCTTCTCGGCCGGGCTGCCGCTGTTGCTGGTGGGGGGCACCTTTACCGCCTGGTTGCAGGATCTGGGCGTAGAGCTGGCCGCTATCGGCTTTCTCAGCTGGGTGGGCATGGCGCACAGCATCAAGGTGTTCTGGGCGCCCATTGTGGACCGGCTGGAACTGCCCGGGCTCACCCGCTGGTTCGGCCGCCGCCGGGCCTGGATGCTCGCGGCCCAGCTGGCCATTGCCGGGGGACTGCTCGGCATTGCGTTCACCGATCCCACCCGGATGCTCTGGCTCGTGGCCGTCTGGGCTGTTCTGGTGGCCTTCGGTTCTGCCACCCAGGATATCGCCATTGACGCCTACCGTATCGAGGCGGTGTCCGTGGACCGCCAGGGGGCCATGGCCAGCACCTATGTCTTCGGTTACCGCATCGCCCTGCTGGCCGCCGGCGCCGGCGCGCTGCATGTGGCCGATCTCGGCAACTGGTCTCTGGCCTACGCCACCATGGCCGGGCTCATGGGCGTGGGCCTGACCACCACCCTGATCATTCTGGAGCCGGTCACCAATACGGACCGGCGCACCGAGCGGCTGGAACAACGCGTCCAGGATTATCTCCACGTCACTGAACACACCGGCTGGCGCCGGGATTTCAACGCCTGGTTCATCGGCGCGGTCCTCTGTCCCTTCGCGGAATTCTTCCAGCGCTACGGCCGGATCACCCTGGTGATTCTGGTGTTCGTGGGGGTGTTCCGCATCAGTGATATCGTCATGGGCGTCATGGCCAACCCCTTCTATCTGGATCTGGGCTTTTCCAAGGGCGAGATCGCCAATATCGCCGCCTTCTACGGGCTCATCATGACGCTCACCGGCGCCGCCGCCGGCGGACTCCTGGTGGCGCGCTACGGCATCATGCCCATTCTGATTCTCACCGCGCTCATGGTTCCGGTGACCAACCTGCTGTTCTCCTGGCTGGCACTGATCGGCCCGGAACTGGCGGGGCTGGTCATGACCATCACGGCGGACAACCTCACCGGGGGCATGGCCATCTCGGTGTTTATCGCCTATCTGTCCAGCCTGACCAACAGCGCCTATACGGCCACCCAGTATGCGCTGCTCAGTTCCCTGATGACCCTGCCCGGTCAGTTCCTGGGCGGCTTTACCGGGGTGCTGGCCGATCAGGTGGGCTGGGCCTGGTTCTTTGTCTGCTCGGCGCTGCTGGGCCTGCCGGCCATTGTGCTGGCGGTACTGCTCTACCGGATGGGCGATCCGGCCCGTACACCCGACACGGAATGAACGCTATGGCAACACGGGCCAAACAGGCTATAGTCGGGGCCATAATACCGGCAGAAGAACAACCACATGCCCGATTCCGATCTCAGCATCCTGATTGTCGACGACGCCAAGTTTTCCTCGGCCGTGGTGCGCCGCACCCTGGAATCCGGCGGTTATAGCGACATCCGCAACGAGAATTCCGCCCAGGAAGCGCTCCAGGCCATGGACAGCCGACCGGCGGATATCGTTATCGCCGACTGGCTCATGCCGGAAATCGACGGTCTGGAGCTGACCCAGCGCATCCGTCAGTTCGACGAATCCGCCAACCACTACACCTATGTGATTCTGCTCACCGGCAAGGAGGGCTCGGAAGCACTCCAGCACGCTTTTGAACAGGGCGTGGATGACTTCATCAACAAGTCGGTCATGAACGAGCAGCTGTTGCACCGCGTCTATGCGGCGGAACGGCTGGTGCTGATGCAGAACCGGCTGCTGGCGGACAATCAGCGCCTGATCGAGGCCAATGCGCGCCTGAAGAAACAGGGTGTGCTGGATCCGCTGACCGGGTTCGGCAACCGGGGCTACGGCCTCAAACGCCTGGAGGACGCCGTGCAGCATGCACACGCGCGCGGCGGGGCCGCCTGTCTGCTGATCATGCGCGTGGAGAATCTGGAAGAACTGGAACGCGATCACGGCGAGGGGCTGGTGCGCCAGGCCCTGCTGGCATTCAGCCGGCGGCTCAAGCAGCTGGTGCGACCCATGGACATTCTCGCGCGCATGGGCACGGAACATTTCGCGCTGATCACCCACCAGCCGGACATGGCCCGCTGTACGCCGGGCAGTTTCCGGCGCCTGCACGAGAGCCTGAATTACCGCGCCTACAAGACCACCGCCGGTTTCATCCAACTGGAAGTCAGCGTCACGCTCTGCGCGGCGGGCGAAAAGGACGACATCGAGGCGGAAGCTCTGCTGGAACGCGCCCGGGCCGGGCTGGATGAATCCCGCGAGCTGCGCCGGATTACGGAAAAGCCGGTATCGGGCTGAGCGCTTCAGCTTGACCCGGGACCGGGCCGGGGCTAGGGTCCATTCCGGTTGATCGCACCCGTGACCTTCACCCCGGTTCTCGCCCCCGGAGAGGAACCATGAACCTTCGCTTGTACGCGCTGATCGGGATGCTGGCCGCTGTCAGCACCACGGCCCGGGCGCAGGACGGCCGGATGGACCCGGTAACCCCGGGCGCCGCGCGCAGCGCCGGACTGACCGGCAACCTGCCTACCGGGACTGTAATCCTGAACCGCTCGGATATCGAGCAATCCGAAGCCCATCACCTGCCCGGTGTGCTGGAATCCGTCGCGGGTGTCGATGTGCGCGAAATCCTCGGCATCAACGGCAGCCGCGCGAGCATCGACATGCTGGGTTTCGGCGCCACCGCGAACAGCAATACGCTGGTTCTGCTGAACGGCCATCGTTACAGCAACGTCGACGCTTCGGTTCCGGATCTGGATGCCATTCCCCTGGCCGCGGTCAAACGCATCGAAATCCTGCCCGG
>CAZHGU010000263.1:0-3144 GCA_964532105.1 uncultured Alcanivorax sp.
TCGGCGTATTCCTCGTCGGTCTTTTCCTTTTCCTTCTTCTCTTCCTCGTCCTCGAGGTCGCCCAGATCCAGTTCGCCCTTGGAGACATCGCGCAGCGGGATTTCCTCGAACTGGCCCAGATGATTCATGACATAGTCATCGATCTGGTCCGACAGCAGCAGCACCTCGATGCCCTTCTTGCGGAAGACTTCCAGATGCGGGCTGCCCAGCGCGTTCTGGTGGCTGTCCGCGGCGATGTAATAGATTTCCTTCTGCCCTTCCTTCATGCGGGCCTTGTAATCGGCCAGGCTCACATTCTGGTCGGGCTCGCTGGTGTGCGTGCTGGCGAAGCGCAGCAGCGGCGCGATCTTGTCCTGATTCTTCATATCCTCGGCAATGCCTTCCTTGAGCACATTGCCGAACTCGTCCCAGAACTGCTGATAGTTCTCCGGCTCGTCGTCCGCGAGTTTGGTCAGCATATCCAGCGCCCGCTTGGTGAGCTGGTTCTTCAGCGACTGCACCGTGCTGTCCTGCTGCAGGATTTCGCGCGAGACGTTGAGCGAGAGATCATTGCTGTCGATCACGCCCTTGATGAAGCGCAGGTACAGCGGCAGGAACTGCTCGGCATCGTCCATGATGAACACGCGCTGGACATAGAGCTTGAGCCCGCGTGCGCCGTCGCGGTGATACAGATCAAAGGGCGCCTTCTCGGGCACATAGAGCAGCGAGGTGTATTCCAGCTTGCCCTCCACCTTGTTGTGCTTCCAGGTCAGGGCGTTGCCGTTGTCGTGGGAGATGTGGCGATAGAAGTCCTGGTACTCTTCCGTGCTGATCTCGTTCTTGTCCCGGGTCCACAGGGCCGTGGCCGTGTTGGCCTGCTCCCAGGTGGTTTCCATTTCCGGTTCTTCCTCGTTTTCCTGGCCTTCCTTCGGCTTTTCCTCCTGAATGAGCACCGGAATGGCGATATGGTCGCTGTACTTGCGCACCAGCGACTTCAGGCGGAAGGGCTCCAGGAACTCGGTCTCCTCGTCGCGCAGATGCAGCACGACGGCTGTGCCCTTGCTCTCCTTTTCCGTTTCGCCGAGTTCGAATTCGCCGTGGCCCGTGCTGGCCCAGTAGACGCCTTCACTGGTAGCCGTTCCGGCCTTGCGGGTATAGACCTCGACGCGGTCGGCGACGATAAAGGCGGAATAGAAGCCCAGACCGAACTGGCCGATCAGGCTGGCGTCCTTTTGCTGGTCGCCGCTCATGTTCTTGAGGAATTCCATGGTGCCCGAGCGCGCGATGGTGCCCAGGTTGTTGACCACGTCCTCGCGGTCCATGCCGATGCCGTTATCGCGCACCGTGAGCGTACCGGCGTTCTTGTCCGCCTCGATGCGGACTTCCAGATTCGGATCGCCCTCGTAGAGGCTGTCGTCTTCCAGGGCGCGGAACTTGAGCTTGTCGGCGGCGTCGGAGGCGTTGGAAATCAGCTCGCGCAGAAAGATTTCCTTGTTGGAGTACAGCGAATGCACCATCAGGTGCAGCAGCTGATTTACCTCCGCCTGAAATTCGTGTTTCTCGGTCTGGACGGTTTCGGCCATGGTGTCTTCTACCCCGTTGCTCTGCCGTTGTTCGCTGTAACGCTGCGAATTGGGGGTGAAGGGCGGTTTTTCAAGGGGTGGAGCCGCCGTTACTCCTGGCGCCCCTCGATGGCGGACAGCAGTACGCCGGCGGCCAGGCCCAGGCGGCGGTCGAGTTGCTGGTCCGGATCGCCGCTGAAGTCCAGGTCCAGCTTCAGAATGATGGGGTTGAAGCGCTGCTGGTAGCTGGCCACGGTCCGCCCGTTCAGGGTGGCGTGATAGCGCTGGGGCAAAAAGAACGACAACACTTCCAGATACCGGCGTACCAGTGCTTTCACCATGGAATCCTCTTCCAGGGTGCCGATCTCGTGGCCCTCGGGGTCCAGGATGGACCAGTGATCCTGCAGGAAGGAGGACTTCAGTCCGGCGCGCTTGAGCGTGCCCACATGCTCGTCCGTGCGCGAGTCCACCACGTCATAGGCGCCGGAGAAGTCGAAGATGCTCTGGGTGTTGATCCGCAGCAGTTCGTCTTCCATGGATTCATCGGCATAAAGCCGGATGTCCTCGCGCAGGCGAAAGCGTTTCATGTTCGAGTAGAGCACCAGCTCGCCCTGATCGTCGTAGATGTGGAAGGCGTCCCCGAACAGGCGGAAAAACTTGGAGCGGATGGTGTAGCGCTGATGCTGGAAACGCTGCTCGTGCGGGTCGGTCATGCGGATCGTCCTTTTCCGGTTAATGCGGGGTCAGTATACACCGGGGCGGGATCACCGCCAGCGTCAGGCGGACGTCACCCGGGCCGGGGCGACCAGCGCCAGAGCAATGCTCAATCCGGTCAACCCGGCCATGGCGCCGGCCAGCCCGGGAATGCCGAAACCCGCGTCCAGCAGCAGCCCCGCCAGTACGGGGGAAATGGCGGTGGAGACCACCATGACGGCCTGGGCCATGGCGCGGATGGCGCCCAGATAGCGGGTGCCGTAGCGTTCGGGCCAGAGTGCGCCGCTGGCGGTGGACATGGCCCCCTGGCTCATGCCCGTGAGCGTCAGATAGGCCGCGGGCACCCAGCTGCCGTCGCGCAGGGCCAGCAGGATCATGGCCAGCATCATGGGAAACAATGACAGTGGCAGCGTCCGCCGGGCGGTAAGCCGGTCCACCATGGGCCCGGCGATGAGCAGGGTCAGCAGATGACCGGCGGCATAGCCGCTGAAGGCGCCGGCCACGAGCGACAGGGGCCAGTCGCGTGCTTCGGCAATGGCGGCCTGGTGAAAGAGAATGGCCGTGACCACAAAGGGGGTAATCAGTGCCGCGGGCAGCAGCATGTAGAAGCCGCGATCGCGCAGGACCTGACTGCGCGTTAGTCCCTCGGCCGGCGCACCGTCTTCCTGGGTGCCGGTATGGTCGGGCAGCGGCGCGCGGTGCGAGAGCAGCCAGTAGAGGGGCAACAGCACCAGCAGCAACACACCGGCGGCCACCCACCAGGCGCTGCGCCAGCCGCCGAAGCCGATCAGCGCCACCCCGGCGGCGGGCAGGGTGGCCTCGGCCAGGGGAAACCCGGATGCGGCCAGGGCCATGACCTTGCCCCGGTGCAGATGAAAGTAGCGGCCCG
>CAZHGU010000264.1:0-3141 GCA_964532105.1 uncultured Alcanivorax sp.
CCATGTGGTCCAGCTCATAGACCGCTTCCGGGCCCACGGAACACAGATACTCGATAGCTTCCTGGTCGCCGATGTAATCCGAGCCCTTGACGGTGTCATACATGTGCCAGCGCCAGTCGTCCTGGGGGTCGGCGCTGGCAATGGCGCAGGTAATACCACCCTGAGCCGACACCGTATGCGAACGGGTGGGGAAAACCTTGGAAATCAGGGCGGTTTTGAACCCGGATTCGGCCAGTTGCAGCGAGGCACGCATGCCCGCACCGCCGCCACCGACCACGATTGCGTCAAAAGACAGCGTTCGGATGCTCATGAAATTACGCGCCTCCCCAGATCATAACCAGGCCCCAGAGCACATAGACCAGCAGTGCCAGGGCAATCACTACTTCCACAACCAGGCGCACGGCGGTGGCCGGTCCGCCCATCTGCCGCGTCGTCAGATAATCCGTGGCCACGGTCCACAACCCCACCCAGCCGTGGGCGGCAATGGACAACAGCACCAGGGTGTTCACCACCTGCATGGGCAGCGAACCCATGAGCGAGGACCAGCTCTGATAGTCCGGATCCGGACAGAACACGAAGAAACCGAGCATCCCCAGGGTGTACAGTCCCAGCAGCACCGCGGTGATCCGCTGGATCAACCAGTCGTAGAGACCGTTGCGGCCCAGGCTTGTCGCACTGGTTACCATATCCACACTCCCGCCAGAATCATCAGGACCACGAAAACCGCGAATACCGCCGCCGCGCTGCGCCGCCCCGCCTGCAGGGATTCGCCCCAGCCCATGTCCATGATCAGATGCCGGATGCCGGCCAGCAGATGAAACAGCAGCGCGGCCAGAATCAGCCAGGTGATCAGACTCGCCAGGGGCGTGGCCATGATACTTCGAACCTGCTCGAAACCTTCCGGCGAAGTCAGCGAGCGATCCAGCGCCCACAGCAGGAACGGCATGGCGAAAAACAGCGCTATGCCGCTGATGCGATGGGAAATCGAGGCAATCGCCGGCAAGGGGAACTTGATGGTGGTCAAATCCAGATTGACAGGTCTCTTATCGGTCACGGTCGCTACCACTATATGCCGGGCTCCGGAGCTGCTCCGGAGCGATTACTGGGAACGGGAACCCTGGGCAAGACGCCTGCTGCGCCCCCGAGCCGGACATCCATCGACGCTGACGGACGCCGTGTGGCGGGCCGCAAGTATATCGCCCGCCGGAAACCATGACAAACCGCGAGAAGGTCATGCCGGGTGTCCGCATGGCATGAACTGTACGGCCACGCGAAGCCGGACAAGGCGCTGCCATCACCGGCGCTACAATGAGTTATCATAACCCGCTGATTATCGTCGACTTTATGTGACCGGCCGGTCCGGAAAGCCGCGTTGACATCCATGTATCAAAACATTACCGTTCGCTGAATCCGGAGGCGTCACCGGCGACCACCCCCACTCCGGATGCCCTCCTTATCAGTCCCGCGCAGGAGAGTTCCATGAGCCAGAAGAAAGCCGTTCTCCAAGTGGATGGCCAGGACGATATCGAACTGCCCGTGTATGAACCCACGCTGGGCAAGGACGTGGTGGATGTGAATGCGCTCGGCGGTCACGGCCTTTTCACCTATGATCCGGGTTTCCAGTCCACCGCCGCGTGCGAATCCCGCATCACTTTTATTGACGGCGAGAACGGCAAGCTGCTGCACCGGGGCTATTCCATCGAGGAGCTGGCGAGCCGCTCGGATTACCTGGAAGTGTGCTATCTGCTGCTCAACGGCGAGCTGCCCAATCCGGACGAGCGGGACGAATTCGTCACCACCATCAAGCACCACACCATGATCCATGAACAGCTGCGCAACCTGTTCAACGGTTTCCGCCGGGACGCGCACCCCATGGCGATCATGTGCGGCGTGGTGGGCGCGCTGTCCGCCTTCTATCACGATTCCACCGATATCAGTAATCCGGAACACCGCACCATTACGGCCCATCGCCTGATCGCCAAGATTCCCACCATCGCGGCGATGTCCTACAAGTATTCGCTGGGCCAGCCGTTCATGCATCCGCGCAATGATCTCGGCTATGCCGAGAACTTCCTGCACATGATGTTCGGCGTGCCCGCCGAGGAAACCCAGGTGAGCCCCACCCTGGCACGCGCCATGGACCGGATCTTCATCCTCCATGCGGACCATGAGCAGAATGCCTCCACTTCGACGGTGCGGCTGGCCGGCTCCTCCGGGGCCAATCCCTTCGCCTGCATCGCCGCGGGCATCTCCGCGCTCTGGGGTCCGGCCCACGGCGGCGCCAACGAGGCGGTGCTGAACATGTTGAACGAGATCGGTGATGTCTCGCAGATCGAGAAATACATCGCCAAGGCCAAGGACAAGAATGATCCCTTCAAGCTCATGGGCTTCGGTCACCGGGTCTACAAGAACTATGACCCGCGCGCGACCGTCATGCGCGAATCCTGCCACGAGGTGCTGAACGAGCTGGGCATTCACGACGAAAAGCTCGAACTGGCCATGAAACTCGAGGAAATCGCGCTTAACGACGATTACTTCCGGGAGAAGAAACTCTTCCCCAATGTGGACTTCTATTCCGGCATTATCCTGAGCGCCATGGGCATTCCTACTTCCATGTTTACCGTGATCTTCGCGTTGAGCCGTACCGTGGGCTGGATCGCGCACTGGAACGAGATGATTTCCAACACCTACAAGATCGGCCGGCCGCGTCAGCTCTACACCGGCCCCACGGAGCGTCCCTTCGTGCCGCTGAACGAGCGCTGATCACGCGCGTCGTTGTACAGCTCCAACGGCCCTGCGGGGCCGTTTTCTTTTGGCACCATCACAACGAGGAGCCTTCATGGCCAGAAAGATCGCCTTTATCGGACTCGGCGTCATGGGCTATCCCATGGCGGGCCATCTGCAGAAAGCCGGGCATCAGGTCACGGTCTTCAACCGCACCCCGGACAAGGCGGTGAACTGGGTCCAGGACTTCGGCGGCCTGCGCGGCGCCTCGCCGGCCCGGGCGGCGGAAGACGCCGATCTGGTCATGACCTGTGTGGGCAATGACGACGATGTGCGGTCCGTGGTGCTGGGCGACGAAGGCGCGCTGGCGGGCATGAAGGCCGGCAGTATCCTGGTGGATCACACCACCGCCTCCTG
>CAZHGU010000265.1:0-3131 GCA_964532105.1 uncultured Alcanivorax sp.
TGGAAGACGGGCTTGCCTTCGGCTTCGCCCGCAATATACCGAATTCGAAACCCATCCTGAATAACTCAGGGTGACAAACTTTGTTATATCAGGACCCGCTTTGATCCTTCCTGAAGCCCAGCTCCTCGCCGTTGAGCAGACGGCGGATATTTTCGTGATGGCGGATCAGCAGCACCAGGGTGAGTACCACCATGGGCCCGAAGGCGTCCGGCAGCCAGAACCACAGGGCCACGGGCGCGGCGATAAAAGCCGCCATCGAAGCCACCGAGGACACGCGTAGCAGACCGAAGAGTGCCACCCAGACGCCGCCGGCTACGAGCCCGGTGGGCCAGTGCAGTGCGAAGAGCATGCCGAAGGCGGTGGCCACGCCCTTGCCGCCGCGAAACTGAAAGAAGACCGGGAAGATATGGCCCAGAACGGCGAAGAACCCGGCCAGGGCCGTGCCCGTGGGCGACAGCATCAGCGCTCGCGCGATCAGCACCGGGACCACGCCCTTGAGTACATCGGCGGCCAGGGTGAGGGCCGCGCCCGGCTTGCCGCCCACGCGCAGCACATTGGTTGCGCCCGGATTGCCCGAGCCGTCCGTGCGCGGGTCCGGGTAGCCCAGCACCCGGCAGATCAGAATGGCGCTGGAAATGGAGCCCAATAGATAGGCGCCCGCCGCCAGGGGCAGCAGCCTGAGCGCATGGTCCTGTAAGGCGGCGAGGTCCACGGTTATAATCCCGTTCTTTCAAGTGTGCGCATTGAACCATATCAGGGCCGCGCGAACAGCGGAATCGATCCCGGGCGACGGATGCGTTATGGATATCGTCTACATCAATGAGCTGAAGGTGGATACCGTTATCGGCATCTTCGAATGGGAGCGCCGGATTCGCCAGACCGTGAGCCTGGACCTGGACATGGCCACGGATATCCGCAAGGCGGCCAATTCGGATCATATCGACGACGCCCTGGACTACAAGGCCATCGGCAAGCGCATCATCGCCTATGTGCAGGCCTCCGAATTCCAGCTAGTGGAAACCCTGGCGGAACGGGTGGCCGAACTGGTGCTGGAGGAATTTTCCGTGCCCTGGCTGCGGCTGCGTGTGGGCAAGCCCGGGGCACTGCGCGGCTCGCGCGATGTGGGTGTGGTGATTGAACGCGGGGAGCGGCCCTGATGGCGGAAGTCACGCTGAGTCTCGGTTCCAACATTGATCGTCACCACAATATCCGTGCCGGGTTGGCGGCGCTGCGCGAGCATTTCGGCCACGTCGAGCTGAGCCCGGTCTACGAGAGCGAGGCGGTGGGCTTTGACGGCGAGCCCTTCCTGAATCTGGTGGCGCGGATCGAAACCGATCTGTCCGTGGGCGAGCTCAGCGAGCGCCTGCGGGCCATCGAGGCAGAGCACGGCCGCGTGCGCGGCGAGGCGAAGTACGCCAGCCGGACCCTGGATATCGACATTCTCACCTATGACGACCGGGTGGGCCTGATCGACGGCGTGGAGCTGCCGCGCGGCGAGATTCTCAAGCACGCCTTTGTGCTCCAGCCGCTGGCGGATCTGCTGCCCGATGCCGTCCATCCCACCGAGGGCCGGACCTATCGGGAGCTGCTTTCCGAACGTGATTTTCCCGGCCAGGGATTGTGGCGTATCGAGCTGGAATAACCAGGCTATTGATAAACTGCTGCCGACGCCTTGCAGCCGGCCTTCCTTGCTACGCTTCTCAGCAACCTGATAGCGGCGTTCAGCCGTCCTTACAGTTCTCCCGGATCCAGTTCTCCAGCTCGCTGATACGCCGCTGGTGCTCGTCCATGGATACGCCGCTGTAGCTGCCGTCTTCCTGTTTGTAGAGCACGCGTTTGTTCTTCATTTTCGAGAGCTTGCGGGATTCGCGCTGGCACTTTTGCAGCCGTTGCTGCTCTCGGCGTTTCTCCGCGCGCCGGGCCTTTTGTTCACGCTTTTCCCGTTCCCGGCGCATTTCCTCGAGCTCTTGCCGGGTGCGTTCCACGCTTTCCCCCTGACCAATAGGCTCGGGGTTTTTCAGCTCGATCTGTTCCGCCTGGTCCTCATCCTGGCCGGGCGGAGGCTGGTCCGAGAAGTGAACCTTGCCGTCCTCATCGGTCCAGCGGTAGCTCTCGGCGACGCCGATGAGTGGCAGCAGGCAGAGCAACAGCAGTCCGTATTTCATGGTCTCCTTCCTTGTCGGTGTCAGCCACCGGCCAGTGGCAAACCGCGCCCGCCGTCCACGGCCAGGATCTGGCCGGTGACAAAGGGCGCATCCAGCGCCAGCCAGACCACGGCGCCGGCAACATCATCGGGTTCGCCGCTGCGCTTGAGTGCCGTGGCGTCCGTGATGGCCTGCATGTCCATGCCCTGTTCCTGCTCGGGCCAGAGAATGGGCCCGGGGGCGACGCCGTTCACCCGCACCGCCGGGCCCAGCTCCCGCGCGCTGCTGCGGGTCAGGCTGGCCAGGCCGGCCTTGGCTATGCAGTAGAGACTATGCTGCCACAACGGCTTTTCGGCGTAGACATCCACCAGGTTCACAATGGCCCCTTTTGTCTCCGTCAGAGCCGGCGCCAGGGCCTGGGTGAGGATAAAGGGCGCGCGCAGGTTGCTGCCCAGCAGTTGATCCCAGTCCTCGTCGTCGGTTTCGCCGAAGGGGGTGGGATAGAAACTGGAGGCGTTGTTGACCAGCACGTCCAGCCGGCCCCGGCAGGCGAGCGCCTCGTCCGCCAGACGGCGCACCTGATCCGGGTTCGTGAGCTCGGCCTGCAGCAGTTCGACACTGCCCGCGCGTTGCGCGTTGAGCTCATCGGCGAGGCCACGCGCGTCGTCGGCGCTGTGCCGGTAATGAATGAGCACATCAAAATCCCGGGCATGAAAGGCGCGGGCGATGTCGGCACCGATGCGCCGCGCGGCGCCGGTGATCAGGACGACCTTGCTTGCCATGATTGCTTGAACTCCTTCAGTGCCCGGATGCGTGCCTGTTCAATGGCCTCGCCCAGCTTCGGCCCTTCCAGGCCCTTTTCACGCAGGGCGGCGATATCCACATTGTGCAATGCTTCGGCAGCGCCGCGCAGGAAATCCGCCTGGGGATAGGGCTGGTCTTCCAGACCCGTACGTCCGCGGGCGTCCGCCTCGCAGGCGCCCAAGA
>CAZHGU010000266.1:0-3131 GCA_964532105.1 uncultured Alcanivorax sp.
CGACTGATGCGCACCGATTCCTCGCCCTCCTGGATTTCGAGCTCGTTGATGCCGGACTCCTCCAGCAGCTCGATCAGTTTCTTGATCTTGCGGATATCCATGAAATTATCCCGTGCCGTCGGACTGAATTCGCGCCAGTACAGCCTCCAGCGCCAGCTCGTATCCCCGGGCACCCAGTCCCGCGATCACGCCCTCGGCGATATCGGAGAAATACGAGTGCCGGCGGAAGGGCTCGCGCCGATGGATGTTGGACAGATGCACCTCGATAAAGGGGATGGCGACGGCCTGGAGCGCGTCCCGCAGGGCCACACTGGTATGGGTGAAGGCCGCCGGATTGATGAGAATGAAATCCACGCCTTCGTTGCCGGCCTGCTGAACCCGGTCGACGAGTTCGTGTTCGGCATTGCTTTGCAGGCAGGCGAGCCGGTGTCCCGCCGCTTCCGCGCGTTCGTACAGTCGCGCATTGATGGCCTCCAGCGTCTCGCGGCCATAGGTATCCGGTTCCCGCTGGCCCAGCAGGTTCAGATTGGGCCCATGGAGCACCAGAATGGAAGCCAACGGATCATCCCCCGAAATGCTTGTAATTGTGGCGATCCGAGCCGGACTTGCAGGGAAAGCCGGCCGACCGTCCAGTCACCATCCTAGGGATTATGGGGGTCGGGGAAAAGCCGATTACAACTTTGGTTACAAATGATCGACACCATTCACCGCGAGATGGCCGGAAATACCTTCTCGTTCAGGTGCTGGCGGAACCGCTCCGGCCCCATTTCGCCCAGTACCCGGCTGTCCGGGATTTCCTCGCCGTCGCCGTCGCGGAACATCAGGGTGGGCAACCCCAGGACTTCGTAGTCCTCCATCAGGGCCCGGTTTTCGGCGTTCACCTCGGTGATGTCCACCCGCAGCAACCGGAATCCGGACAGGGCCTGGAGGACATCGGGATGACTCAGGGTTTCCTCTTCCAGAATCCGGCAGGCCACGCACCACTCGGCGAAAAAGTCCACCAGCACGGGCTGGTCCGCCTGTTTCGCCTTTTGCAGCTGGCGCTCCAGTGCCGCCTGACCTTCCAGGTTGCGCCATTTCGCCATGCCGTCGCCGGCCTCGGAGGACTCGGCCTCGCCGGCGGAGCCGGCCGTGTCCGGTTGCAGATGCGCCAGGGGTTGCCAGGGGTTGGTGCCCCCGGAGGCGGCTCCGAGCAGCATGACGACGCCGTAGAGCGCGAGCAGCAGGGGCAGGCCCCGGCGCCAGCGCGCGCGCGCCGGTTCCAGAGCACCCAGGTGAATACCGTAGCCGGCCAGCAGCACACCATAGAGCGCCAGGGTGATGCCGTCGGCCAGGATCCGGTCCAGCAGCCACACGGCCATGCCCAGCATGAGCACACCGAAAAGCTGCTTGATGTCGTCCATCCAGGCGCCGGCCCGGGGCAGAAGACTGGCGCCGCCGGTGCCCACCAGAATCAGCGGCACGCCCATGCCCAGTGCCAGGGCGAACAGCGAGGACGCGCCCGTGACGGCGTCGCCGGTGCCGGCCACATAGACCAGCGCGCCGGCCAGGATGGGGGTGACGCAGGGCGAGACAATGAGCGCGGAAATCACGCCCATGATGCCCGCGCCCAACAGGGAGCCGCCGCGTCCCTGCCCGGCCCGGTTCAGACGGTCGCGAATGAAGGCCGGGAGCCGGATTTCATAGAGGCCGAACATGGCCAGCGACAGCAGCACGAACACCAGCGCCGCCATCACGATGGCGGCGGGCTGTTGCAGCCAGTACTGCAGATTCAGCCCGGCGCCGAAAATGGCCACCAGCAGCCCGGCCAGGGTATAGGGAATGGCGACCCCCAGTACATAAACGAGGCTCAGCACGAAACCGCGGGACGCCGAGGGATTGTTCTCGCCGGCGATAATGCCGGTCAGGATCGGAATCATGGGAAAGACACAGGGCGTGAAGGCCAGCAGCAGTCCCCCGGCGAAGAACAGCAGCACCACCATGGCCAGGTTGTGCCCCTGTATCCAGTTGTTGAAGGCGTGCGCGTCCGCGGACTGGAGGGTGGCCAGGAAACCCGGCCCGGAAGAACCGGAAGAAGCCGACGGGGTACTGGCGTCAGCCTGGTCGCTGGCCCCGCCATCGGCCGCCGGCAGGGTCAGCTCGAAGCGGCGCGTTTGCGGTGGATAGCAGAGTTCGTCTTCCAGGCAGCCCTGATAATCAACAAGCAGTACTCCCTCTCCGGTGGCACCGTCCGGCACGGGCAGGGATACGCTCAGATCCTGCCGGTAGATCCGGACATCGCCGAAGAATTCGTCCTCGTAGTCTTCGCCCGGAGGGAGTTCCAGCTCGGCGAAATCGGAAAGGCGCTCTCCGTCCGGCGTTTCCAGCCGGAAATCCATGCGCTGGCGGTAGAGATAGCAGGATTCGCGCACATCGAAGTCGACGACCATGGTATCGCCGTTGGGCGCGACCCGTGCCGAGAGACCGAAAGCCTCGTCCACGGACGGGATGTCGTTGTTCGCGGTCAGCGTACTGTTCCCCTCGGACAGGGACTGTGCCTGCAGCCCGGTACTGAGGGCCAGGGTTAGCACCAGTGCGCGGAAAAACATGGACGGGTCTCGATCCTGGTGGCGGTGGAGCCCCGCCGACCCCATGGGCCGCTACGGGGCAGGGTGGTTATTTTCTCCCGCTGCCTGAATGGATGCAAAGTCTTTACGGGGATGACGTTGAAGCGGGCCGTTTTCCGGCCGGTGTGTCCTCCGGGACTTTGCCCCGGGTCGGAAGCTGTTATATTGGGCTCCGGCTGATGGCAAGAACTCAAAGGGTGCAGGAGAGATCATGAGGGGGAAGGGAGGATTCATCGAACGCCTGGGCGACCGGCTGCTGGACCCGGCCGTGAGTCGGCCCTGGCGCTGGGTGGTCTGGCTTCTGGCGGGGCTTTTGCTGCTGAATGTGGCCCTGGGCTGGTACTGGAGCGATGAGCCCGATCAGTTCGAGGTGAGCGAACATCCGTCCGATACCCGGGGCGCGACCACCACCGCCACCCTGATCCGCGTGGCCGAGACCCTGCTGGAAAAACCGGGCGGTTATCTGCGCAACGACATGCTTCCGCACCAGCTCTGGCTGGACAACATGCCCAGCTGGGAGTATGG
>CAZHGU010000267.1:0-1956 GCA_964532105.1 uncultured Alcanivorax sp.
ACGCTCTGGAGCGGTTCCCGGAAGATGTCCGTATCCACATCAACCTGAGCAGCGCCCTGGTGCTTCTGGATGATCCGCACGCGGCGCACAGCCCCAGGTGTGGTATTCGGGTGGTGAACAATCTGAGCCAGGCACTGAAGCAGCTCGCCGACAGGCTCACGGATACTGACATTCCAGCGGTAAGACTCAGGCCAGGTGCTCGCGGCCCAGATAGTCGTGGGACTGCATTTCCAGCAGCCGGCTGCGGGTGCGTTCGAATTCGAAGGTCAGGCGTTCGCCCTGATAGAGCTCTTCGATAGAAGTTTCGGCGGTAAGAATGAGCTTCACGCCCCGGTCGTAGAATTCGTCGACGAGATTGATGAAGCGCCGGGCCATGTCTTCCTGACGCTTGCCCAGTTGTTCCACATTGGCCACCAGCACGGCATGAAACTCGCGCGCCAGCTCGATGTAGTCGTTCTGGCTGCGCGGGCCGTCGCAGAGCTCGCGGAAGTCGAACCAGGCCACGTCCTCGTTCACCCGGTGCGCGCGAATCACGCGACCTTCCACGTCCAGCTCCACGTCCTCGCGGGACTCGCCGTGCTCCGGCGCCAGGGCCCGGAAGCGTTCTTCCAGAAAGGCCTCGGCCTCGTCGCCCAGCGGATGGTGAAACAGCGCCGCCTGTTCCAGTACGCGCAACCGATAGTCCACGCCGCCATCCACATTGAGCACCCGGCAATGGTCCTTGATCAGATCAATGGCGGGCAGAAAACGCTGGCGTTGCAGACCGTTGTAGTAGAGATGATCGGGATGAATATTGGAGGTGGCCACCAGGGTCATGCTCCGGCGAAAGAGCACATCCATGAGGCCGGCCAGGATCATGGCGTCGGTGATATCGGTGACGAAGAATTCGTCGAAACACAGCACCCGGGCCTGGTCCGCCAGTTCATCGCCGATGCCCTCCAGCGGATTCTTCTCGCCCTGGCGCGCGCGCATCTGCCGGTGCACATACTGCATGAACCGGTGAAAGTGCATGCGCAGCTTGCCCTCGGCGGGCAGCGCTTCGTAAAAGACATCCATGAGATAGGTCTTGCCGCGCCCGACGCCGCCCCACATGTAGAGCCCGGGCACCGCACGCGGGCGGCGCAATTTGCCCAGCAGCCCCTGATGGCGCCGGCGCTCGGCGGCCAGTTCATCGAATACCTGCTGCAACGCCTCCACGGCCTCGCGCTGAGCGGCGTCCTCGAAGAAGCCGTGCTCGGCCAGATCCCGACGGTAGTGCTCCAGCGGCGAGGTCATGACCCGGCCGCCTCCGCGCCCGGCAGGCGGGCCAGCACCAGCTCCTTGAGATCATTCAGGCGGCCATGGAAGAAATGGCCGGTTTCCGCAAACAGGATCAGTTCCGGCCGGAAGACGGTCTCCGCCGCCCAGGCCCGGACCTGGTCCGGCGGCACCACGTCATCCGCCTCGCCCTGCACCACGGTGACGGGACAACCCGGCGCCTCAAGGGCGTCGAAACCATAGTTATGCACGGGCGGCGCCACCAGCAGCAGCGCCGCCGGCGGCGTACCCCGCGCATTCAGTTCGGCCACCCCGGAAGCGGCCACATAACTGCCGAAGGAAAAACCGGCCACCCATTCGGGCAGATCCGGGTATTCGCCCGCCAGCCAGTCCCGCGCGGCGAGAAAGTCGCCGGCCTCGCCGCGTCCGGCGTCATACTCCCCGGCGCTGGCGCCCACGCCGCGGAAGTTGAAGCGCAGGGCCACGCCGCCGGCCTGGCGGCAGGCACGGGTCAGGGTGGTGACCACCTTGTTGTCCATGCTGCCGCCGTACAGGGAATGGGGATGCGCCACCACGGCGCGGAAATGCGGCGCCTGTTCGGGCATTTCCAGCCGCGCATCCAGCTCACCGGCCGGCCCCGGAATGGTGAAAATTTCCCCCGTGCGGGTGGGTGCGCTCATGTTTCCTCCAGCCCCCGAA
>CAZHGU010000267.1:1966-3087 GCA_964532105.1 uncultured Alcanivorax sp.
CAGCGAATGGGGATGGCAGATAATGGCCCGAAACCGGGGCGGCCCGTCCGGCCTTTCCAGCCGGGCTTCCAGCGCACCCGCCGGGCCCTTGAAAGTGACGGCTTCACCGCTGCTTGTGGGCGTGCTCATGCTTCCTCCCGACGCGAAAGGCGCACTATTCTAGCAAAATGCTTGGCCCGGCACGTGCCGCTGTGCTGCAATACTTCCCCTCTTCCGGATTCAGGAGTCCGTCATATGACCTGGTTGAATGCGCTGGCGATTTTCGCCGTGGGCGCGGTAAGCGGAGCCCTGCTGTTGTATGTGCTGCTGCCGGCGCGGCGCCAGTACGGACGCCTGATGCGCGAGCGCGACGAGGCGCGCAAGGCGCTCAATGATTATCGCCGCCAGGTGGATCATCACTTTGTGCGCACGGCGGAGCTGGTCAACCAGATGACGGAGTCCTACCGCCAGGTTCATGAGCACCTGTCTTCGGGGGCGCGGGATCTGTGCTCCGAGGCGGGCCGGCGCCTGGCCTCGGACGCCTCCCTGGACGCGCTGTCCGCCGAGGATGCGGCCACGGAGACTCCGGACACGGAGCCACCGCTGGACTATGCCCCCAGCGCGCGCGGCACCCTGTCCGAGGACTATGGGCTGGAGAAAAAGGGCGCCACGCCCTTCGAGCCGGTGGATGATCTGGACAGCGCCGAGGACCCCGTGACCGAGACGGCCGCGCCGCCGCGCGACTATGCCCATACCGAAGACCAGCCCGAGGCGGGCGACGACGACGCGGCCGCCGACCGGCGCTCGGGCTAGGCAGGCTGTTAAAAAACCCCTTGCAAGCCAGCCTGAAAGCCTGAGTACGCAAGGAGCTGTTCAACAGCCTGCTAGCCGTTGCGGCTGGGGCTGTAGAACTCGCGCAGCACTTCCAGCACTTCCGGACGGCTGAAGTTGTCCGGAATCTCCTCGTCATTGGCCAGGGCATTGCGCAGCTTGGTGCCCGAGACGATCACGTGATCCTCGTCGCCGTGGGGACAGGTACGCTTGCTGGCCATGTCCCGGCACTTGTCGCACCAGAAGGTCCAGTCCAGCTTGAGCGGTTTGGTCAGCAGCGCGTCCTCGGGCACCTCGTCAAAGACATGGTG
>CAZHGU010000268.1:0-3083 GCA_964532105.1 uncultured Alcanivorax sp.
GGATGGTGGGAAAGGCGAGCTCATTCCAGGGGATTTCATCGGCGGTGAACAGGCCGGCGTCGGCGGATTCGTCGCCGGCGCCGTAGTCGCCGTCAACCAGGCTGCCCCGGAAGAAGATATAGACCTGATGGATATGGGTCAGGTTGAAGATGGTGTAGATATCATGGATGTCCACCCGGGCCAGGGCTTCTTCCCGGGTTTCGCGTTCGGCGCCCTGTTGCAGGGTTTCGCCGTTTTCCAGGAAACCGGCGGGCAGGGTCCAGTAGCCCTCGCGCGGTTGAATGGAGCGCTTGCACAACAGGATCCGGTCCTCCCAGACCGGCAGCACGCCCGCGATGATGCGCGGATTGGTGTAGTGGATGCTGCCGCAGTCCGGGCAGACATGCCGGTGCCGGTCATCGCCGCCGGGAATGGCCAGATCGATCCGGCCGCTGCCGCACTCGCTGCAATACTTCATTCGTCCTCGGGGACATTTCGTCGGAAAGCTCATTCTTATTGTGCCTTTTGGCGCCGGGAAACGGAATTGGTGAAACTATCGTTTGAATTCGGCAGTCAGACATTGCAGATTGGAACTGGAAGCGGCTCGACGAAGAGCCGCATACGGGAGTCGGCGGTGATCCATACCCTGCGTCAGAAACTGCGGCAGTATCAGCCGCGGGCATTGCCTGTGGATTTGCCCGAGGCGGCGGTGCTGATGCCGGTCACGGATTCCTCCACGCCGGAGCTGATCCTCACGGTGCGTTCCTCGGCCATGCCCACTCATGCCGGCGAGGTGGCCTTCCCCGGCGGCAAGCACGACGACGGTGACCCGGATCTGCTGGCCACGGCCCTGCGCGAGAGCCGGGAAGAGGTGGGGCTGCAGAGCCGGGACGTGGAAGTGCTGCGTCAGCTCTCGCCACTGGCCTCGCGCTACGGCATGAAGGTGACGCCCTTCCTGGGCCTGGTGCCGCACCGCGTGCCCCTGGTGGCCGAGCCCGGGGAAATCCGCGATATCTTCCGGGTGCCGCTGGATTTTTTCCTGGAGAACGAACCCGAGCTGTCCGAGCCCGTCGAGTTTCACGGCCGGCAGATGTGCATTCCGTCCTGGTACTATGACGACAAGCGCATCTGGGGCCTGACCGCCTTCATGATCCTGGATCTGATCAATTTCGCCTTCGATGCGGATGTGCAATTCGAGGTTGGATAATCGCTGCGTCTGGCCCGCGCGTCCCGTCTGTTATACTCCCGCGCTCCGCAGTTCCCGGGAGTCCCCATGATCTATCAACTGGGCGAGCGCCGCCTGGAAACCCGCACCGAGCGCTACTGGATCGCGCCCGATGCCACCCTGATCGGTTCCGTGGTGCTGGGTGACAACGCCAGCGTTTGGTTTCAGGCGGTCATCCGCGCCGACAACGACACCATTACCATCGGCGACGACACCAATATCCAGGACGGCGCCGTGCTGCATGTGGATCCGGGCACGCCCCTGAATCTGGGCACCGGCGTTACCGTGGGGCACAACGTCATGCTTCACGGCTGTGATATCGACGACAACAGCCTGGTGGGCATCAATGCCGTGGTGCTTAACGGCGCGCGCATCGGCAAGCACTGCATCATCGGCGCCAATACCCTGGTGCCCGAGGGCATGGAAGTACCGGATAACTCCCTGGTGCTGGGCTCGCCCGGCAAGGTGGTCAAGCAGATCGAGGATCACCACCGGAGCATGCTGGAGTACAGTGCCCGCCACTATGTCGACCATGCCGGCCATTATCAGCAGGATCTGGTCCCGGATCCCCGTTTTGCGGAGAATGATGCATGAGTATGCCCCATGAACCCGTGGCTTCACCCTGTATGAGCATCTGTGCGCTGGACAATGACGATGTCTGCATCGGCTGTTTCCGTACCGGCATGGAGATCAGCCGCTGGGGACGGCTCAGCAACGAGCAGCAGCGCGAAGTGGTGCGCCGCAGCGCGCGGCGCATGCAGGGCGAAGCCGATCCCTGTCTGATTCTCGGCGATGAGTGACCGCAGCAAGGACCAACCCGTTCTGGGCCTGGCCCTGGGTGGCGGCGCCGCCAAGGGCTGGGCCCATATCGGTATACTCCAGGAACTCGAGCGCATGGGATTGCGCCCGCAGGTGGTGTGCGGCACTTCCATCGGGGCCCTGGTGGGCGCGGTCTATGCCTCGGATCAGCTGGAGGCCTTCAGCGACTGGGTGCAGAGCCTGACCGTGCGCGATGTTTTCGGGCTCATGGACTTTTCCTTTTCCGGTGGCGTCATCAAGGGCGAAAAGCTGTTCGAGTTCTTTCAGGAACGCCATCAGAACCCGGATATTCAGGATCTCGCTATCGACTTTGCCGCCGTGGCCACGGACATGCGCAATGGCCGCGAGACCTGGCTGAACCGGGGGCCGGTGCTCCAGGCTGCGCGTGCCTCCTGTGCCCTGCCGGGGCTGTTCTCGCCCGTGCAGCACGAGGGGCACTGGATGCTCGACGGCGGCCTGGTCAATCCGGTGCCCGTGTCCGTGTGCCGGGCGCTGGGCGCGGATGTGGTGCTGGCGGTCAATCTCAATCACCTGCCCGCGGGCCAGCAGCTTGCCCGGCCCAACCGCCGCGGCATGGCGGCGGGAAAGGACGGCGAACAGGACGAAAGCTTCTGGCGGAAGGTGATGAGCTTTCTGGGCTCGGATGAAGACGAGGATCCCGGCTTTTTCGATGTCATGACGGCCAGCGTCAACATCATGCAGGACCGCATTACCCGCAGCCGCATGGCCGGCGATCCCGCGGAGGAAATGCTGGCGCCGGAACTGGGCGATTTCGCCATCATGGATTTCCATCGCGCCGGCGAGGCCATCGAGGAGGGCCGGCGGTTGACCCGCGAGGCCGAAGGGCGGCTCCGGGCCTGGCTGGCCGGCCCCGACGAGGCGGACGAAGGGCCCTAACAGCCTGCTCGTTCAGGGTCGGTGGGCCGAAGCGTGCGTGGTCAGTCCGGCCTGACTGGCATGGCGCATGCGCACCGTCTTCACCATGTTGTCCTTCACATGCAGCACCTCGATCAGGTAATCGTCCACGCGCAGTGAGGTGTTGTTCTCGGGGATGTCCTGC
>CAZHGU010000269.1:0-3078 GCA_964532105.1 uncultured Alcanivorax sp.
GATTACGGCACGCGCAAGATCGGCGTGGCCGCCGGTCAGGCGCTGACCGGCAGCGCCACGCCTCTGGACGCTATTGCCTGCCGCAACGGCCAACCGGACTGGACCCGCATCGGCGAACTGCTCGGTGAATGGCGGCCGGAACTGCTGGTGGTGGGTCTGCCGCTGAACATGGACGGCTCGGAGAGCGAATCCAGCCGCAGGGCGCGCCGCTTCGCCCGCCAGCTGGCGGGCCGTTTCGAGCTGCCGGCACGCATGGTGGATGAACGGCTGAGCACGCGCGAGGCACGCGAGCGTCTGGGCCCGGCCGCGCGCAAGGGCCCGGACCCGCGCGTGGACAGCCTGGCCGCCGTGCTGCTGATCGAATCCTGCTTCGCCGGCGCCGAAACCCTGCCCCCGGAAACAACGGAGCAGTCGTGAACTGGAGCGAAGACGATATCCGGCAACTCCTTGATCGCCTGGCCGAGGATCTGCGAGCACGGCTTCAGGAGCGCGGCATCCGGAATTACGAGTTGGTGGGCATTTACTCCGGCGGCGCCTGGGTGGCCGAGGCCCTGCGTGAGCGGCTGAGCCACCCGGAAGAGGCGGGCATGCTGGATATCAGCTTCTACCGCGACGACTTCAGCCGGCACGGGCTCAACCCGCGCGTGAAACCCACGCGGCTGCCCTTCGATGTGGACGGCCGTCATCTGGTACTGATCGACGACGTGCTCATGTCTGGGCGCACCATCCGCGCGGCCATGAACGAACTCTTCGATTACGGCCGGCCCGAAAGCATTCAACTGGCGGTGCTGTTCGACGTGGGCCGGCGCGAGCTGCCCATCCGGCCCGATCTGTGCGGCGAAACCTTGGCACTGGAGCCGCATAAACGGGTAGAATTGCACGGACCTTCGCCCCTGTGGGCGGAACTCATGGAACAAACGGCCCGGCAGCGTTCATGACGACAGAGCCGCCTTCATCCGAAGTCCAGCTCACCCCCGGTGGTCGGCTCCGCCATTTTCTCGCCATTGAAAACCTGCCCCGTTCCCTTTTGACCGAGATTCTCGACACCGCCGCCGGCTTCGTCAGCGTGGGCGACCGTTCCGTGAAGAACGTGCCCCTGCTGCGCGGCAAGACCTCGGTGAATCTCTTCTTCGAACCCAGCACCCGCACGCGCACCACCTTCGAGCTGGCCGCCAAGCGCCTGTCCGCGGACGTGCTCAACATGGACATCGCCCACTCGGCCACCAGCAAGGGCGAGTCCCTGCTGGACATGCTGCGCAACCTGGAAGCCATGGCCAGTGATCTCTTCGTGGTGCGCCACGCGGACTCGGGCGCGGCCCATTTCATCGCCCGCCATGTCACGCCCAACGTGGCCATCATCAATGCCGGCGACGGCCGTCACGCCCACCCCACCCAGGCCATGCTGGACATGTACACCATCCGCCACTACAAGGGCGGCTTCGAGGGACTGACCGTGGCCATTGTGGGCGATGTGCTCCATTCCCGGGTGGCCCGTTCGCAGATCAATGCCCTGATTACGCTCGGGGCCGAGGAAGTGCGCGTGATCGCCCCGCGCACCCTGCTGCCGGCGGATGTGGAGTCGCTGGGCGCGCGCGTGTTCACCGAGCTGGAACCGGGGCTGAAGGACGCGGACGTGGTGATTGCCCTGCGCCTGCAGCGCGAGCGCATGCAATCGGCGCTGCTGCCCAGCGAGGGCGAGTTCTACCGCCGCTACGGGCTCAACGAAAACCGTCTGCGCGACGCCCGCCCGGATTGCATCGTCATGCATCCGGGCCCCATCAACCGGGGCGTGGAAATCGACTCGGCGCTGGCCGACGGCGAACGCTCGGTGATCCTGCATCAGGTGACCTTCGGCATTGCCGTGCGCATGGCGGTGATGTCCATGTGCGTCAGCGGCCAGGAAAGCGGGGAGGTGTGATGCAGCCGGACGCCCATCTGCTGATCCGCAAGGGCCGGGTGCTGGACCCGGCGGCCGAACGCGACGAGATCGCGGATGTGCTGGTGGAAAACGGCCGGCTGAGCCGCATCGGTGCCAGCCTGGACGCCCCGGGCGCGGAGATCATCGACGCCGAGGGCCTGTGGGTGCTGCCCGGGCTGGTGGACGGCTGCATCCGGCTGTCCGAGCCGGGTGGCGATTGCGCCGGTTCCATCGCCAGCGAGACCCGGGCGGCCGCCGCCGGCGGCATTACCCATCTGGGCGGGCTGCCGGACACGGACCCGGTGGTGGACAACGCCGCCGTGGTGCGCCTGATCCGTGAACAGGCGGGCAAGGCCGGCTTTGCCCGGGTACTGCCCATGGGCGCGCTCACCCATCAGCTGGAAGGCGAACACCTGGCGGAGATGCACACCCTGCACGAGGCGGGCTGTGTGGCCTTCAGCAACGCCGGCACCCCGGTGAGCGACACCCTGGTGCTCAAGCGCTGCCTGGAATACGCCGCCAACTTCGACCTGCCCGTGGTCTTCCGGCCCCAGGACGCCGCGCTGACCGCCAACGGCTGTGCCCATGATGGCCGCATCGCCACCCACCTGGGCCTGCCGGGCGTGCCCGTGGACGCCGAAACCGTGGCCCTGGCGCGCCAGCTGCTGCTGGTGGAAGCCACGGGCGTGCGCGCACACTTTCACCAGATCTCGGCAGCCGCCAGCCTGCGGCTGCTGCGCGACGCCCGCGAACGGGGCCTGCCGGTCAGCGCCGATGTGAGCATTCATCATCTGCTGCTGGACGAAAACGCCCTGGCCGGCTTCAACAGCCTCTGCCATATCCAGCCGCCGCTGCGCCACGACAGCGACCGGCGCGCGCTGCTCGCCGCCGTCGCCGACGGCACTCTGGACGCCATCTGTTCCCAGCACACCCCCCTGGGCTCGTCCGCGCGCCAGGCCCCCTTCCCGGAAACCCGGCCGGGCATCGCCGGACTGGACACCCTGCTGCCGCTGGTGCTGCATCTGACGGAAACGGAGCAATTACCCCTGGAACGCGCCCTGGACGCGGTCACCGCCGCCCCCGCGCGCTGCCTGGACCGCCCGGCGGGCCGCCTGGAACCCGGCCGCGCCGCCAGCCTCTGTGTCGTGGACCCCAACCAG
>CAZHGU010000270.1:0-612 GCA_964532105.1 uncultured Alcanivorax sp.
CTGCTGCTCGCCTATGGCGTGGGCGCGGCCCTGGGCCCGGCGCTGGCCGCCGGCGCGGCCCTGTCACTGGGGCCGGTGGCCGGCTTTGCCCTGGCGGCGGTGGGACTGGCCCTGGCCGTGGTCTTCAGCGCCTGGAAGGCCGGCGACCTGCCAAGCGTCGCCATTGCCCGTCAGAACATCTACCGGATCCTGCCCCATTCCACCCCGGAACTCTTTGAACTGGAAGCGGAGATCGTGCCTGACAGCCTTTATCAGGACGAGAGCGAAGCCCCGCGCTGACAGGCTGTTGAAAAACCCCTGCCTTCACGAAGACTTCACCACCGATTGACAAGACTCCGCTCACATTCACTGTCTTGCACCGGGGCATAGCCATGTATCAGCTGGTTTATGTATCCACGGCCACCGAGCCTTTCTCCAGTCAGGAACTGACGCGTCTTCTGGAGACTTCACGCAAAAACAACGCCGCGGATAATGTCACCGGCATGCTGCTGTATCACGATGGCAACTTCCTTCAGGTTCTGGAGGGAGCCCCGGACGCGGTCACACGCGTTTTCCGACGTGTGGAACGCGACCCGCGGCGCGAAGGAGCGCCTCGGCAAGCTCATGCGGATG
>CAZHGU010000270.1:622-1962 GCA_964532105.1 uncultured Alcanivorax sp.
CAACGGGACCCTGTGCTACACTCCGCCGGGCCGCGCGACCCGCGGCATCAGGCAGTCATGACCATCCACGAAGATGAAGTAGCAGAGCGCGCCTTCGGCGAGTGGTCCATGGCCTGGTGCGAGGTCAACGAAAGCACGCTGGAACAGGTACCCGGCTTCAGTGATCTTATGCTGCGCCGGGACCCGGATCAGCCGTTCGGCACCGATCCGCAAATGGTACACGACATGATCCTGACGTTTCGCGATAATGCGCGCTAGCAGTAGCCGGTAAAGGCTTTACCCACCACAGCTGGCGCCACCCAGCACGCAGAACTGCGCGCAGTGCGGATGATTCAGGGGAACCTCCTGGAAACTTTCCGTCAGGGTGCGCCCCAGTTCGAATTCGGGTTCATAGGGCAGCAGCGTGCAGGGCACCACCACGGGATAATCCGCGCCCTTGCGCTTGATCACCATACGTGAGGAGGCGCACATCTGATCGTCCGGGCTTACGCCCAGCTTGCTCCAGCAGGCGGTGGTGATCTCGGGCACGTCGCGATTCCCCATTTCCGGGAAAAGCACCACCCTGCTCCTGTCCCAGGCATCAATGTTGATCTTCTCGCGCCGGAAGAAAGCCTCGTAGCCCCGGCGCATTTGTTCCTCGGATTCGTTCGAGAACAGCCGGCCGGCTATATCAATGGTGAAACCGTTCTCACTCAGCCAGTGCAGTCCGCGTACGGCCGGCTCCCAGGATTTGGGGCCCCGTTCCTGTTCGTGGACTTCCTGGCTGTAATGGTCAATGGACACACGAATCGTAAGCCGTTCGCCGAAGCGTTGCTGCAGATCCCGCAACGGACCACTCACCTTCATCATGGGCTTCATGGCGTTGGTGAGCATAAGCACTTCAAAGCCCTGGCTGAGCGCGTCTTCCAGCATCGGAATCATGTCCGGATTCATGAAGGGCTCGCCGCCGGTATAGCCAATGGTCCGTGTGCCCAGCTCCTCGCGCTCGATCTCGTTCAGGTATTCCCGGTGCTCGGCCCGGCTGATATAGACCAGGCTGTCATTGCTGGGCGAGGATTCGATATAGCAGTTCTCGCAGGCCAGGTTGCACAGGGTACCCGTGCAGAACCAGAGCGTATCCAGGTGGTTGAGGCGAACACTGGCGCGCTGTTCGCCCTCGGCCGTTACCCGGGGATCGCGAAACTTGGCCGGATCGAGCAGTTGCACGGGTTGTTCGAGCGTCTCTGCCATGGTGGTTTCGTCTTTCGTCGACATGTTTCGCGGCCTCACCGTCCTTCCAGAATATGGATGCGCGGCCCGCGGCTCTGTTACAGCCAGCCTACCAGAACCGGCGCGTGTTC
>CAZHGU010000270.1:1972-3068 GCA_964532105.1 uncultured Alcanivorax sp.
ACGCGGCCACCCGGGTGCAGGCCTTCAGCGCCCCGCTTCGACCCGCTTCCAGAGTTCGGTAAGCAGGGGTTTTGCTAATAACCACAGAGAGCACAGAGGTGGTTTCTGCACTCTCTGTGGTTAACACTGGATTCACGCGGGCCTGGTGTTCAGCCCCCGCTCCGCCCGAAACTCCTTCAACACCCGTGCCGTCTCGCTCTTGCGCCGGGTCCTGACCATCTTCTCCGGCGGCCCCTCGGCCACAATCCGGCCGCCGGCGTCGCCGCCCTCCGGGCCCAGATCCAGGAGCCAGTCCGCCTCGGCGATCACATCCAGGTTGTGCTCGATCAGGATCACCGAATGCCCCGCGTCCACCAGCCGGTGGAGTACTCGGATCAGTTTTTCCACATCCGCCATGTGCAGACCCACCGTGGGCTCGTCCAGGATATAGAGCGTATGGGGCTGGGTCTGCTTGCGCAGGTCGGGCCGGGCCTTGGCCAGTTCGGTGACCAGCTTGAGCCGCTGGGCCTCGCCGCCCGACAGGGTGGGGCTGGGTTGGCCCAGGGTAAGATAGCCGAGCCCGACGGCGCGCATGAGTTCCAGCGCATGATGAATCTTCGGGTGGGCGCTGAAGAACTCCACCGCCTCGTCCACGCTCATCTTGAGCACTTCCCCGATGTGCCTGCCGCCATAGGTGACCGCCAGGGTCTCGGGGGTAAAGCGGTCTCCCGCGCACACCTCACAGGGCACGGACACATCCGGCAGGAAGTTCATCTCGATGCGCTTCATGCCCTGGCCTTCACAATCCGGACAGCGTCCTTCGCTGGTATTGAAGGAAAAACGCCGGGCGGTATAGCCACGCAGCCGCGCTTCTTCCGTGCCGGCAAAGAGATTGCGGATGTTGTCCCAGAAACCCACATAGGTGGCGGGACAGGAACGCGGCGTCTTGCCGATGGGCGTCTGATCCACTTCCAGCACCCGGTCCAGGTTCTGCCAGCCATCCATGCTGTCGCAGCCCGTCACATTGGGTATGCGCCCCTTGCGGTGTTGCGTCAGGCGCTTGAGGTTGTCGTGGAGCACGCCGCGCACCAGCGAGCTCTTGCCCGAGCCGGACACG
>CAZHGU010000271.1:0-3067 GCA_964532105.1 uncultured Alcanivorax sp.
TGCTCATCAAGCGGCGGTAGGCTTTCTTGATTTCGCTGTTGCGGGCGTTTTCATCCACCCCCCGCACCTTGTAGGCATGGGACAGCGGCGGCTGGCGCTGCCCGCCGGGGGCACGGCCGCCCGCGCCGGCACCGGCGCCGCCCGCCGTGCCGGCATACTGCTGCCGGGCCATGACCATGGACAGGATCTGGCGGAACTGCGCCTCGGGAATGCCCAGGCCGGCGGCGATCCGGGTAAGCAGCTGCTGTTCCGAATCGGAGATCTCGCCATCGGCCAGGGCGGTTTCCAGCAGGGTTTCCAGCAGCGGCAGGATCAGATGCTTGCGCTTCTGGGTGGCGCGGCGGAAATACGCCACCGCCTGATCCAGCGGCACTTCATCCTCCTTGCCCTGGCGGAAGCAATGGATGGCGCGCTCGCGCTGTTCCTCGTCCAGGCGCATGCGCGCCATGGCCGCGCGGGCCTGGGCGATCTCGTCCTCGCTCACCCGGCCGTCCGCCTTGGCCAGATGGCCCATGAGCGTAAAGGTGCAATCCAGAAAAGCCGTCTGAACACTTTCGCGCTCGCCCGGCTCCCAGGGCCGTTGCGGGTTGAACGCCTGAATGCGCTGAAAGCCCCGGTCCAGCACATGGCCGAAAAACAGGCCCAGGATCAGGCCGATGGGTCCGCCCACCAGCCAGCCCAACGCACCGACCAGCAACTTGCCCCAGATCTGCATCTTCACTCCTCGTACAACGACCACCGCGCGTGCGGGCGACATGATAAAGCGCCCGGACCGGTTTGTAAGCGCCGGATCTTCAAGATCGGGACGCCCCCTGTCCCTGACAAGGGCGGCGACCGCCGGTTCCCGTACTCATTGAATAACTGTTCGTACGAACAGTATCATGAAGACATGGATACCACCGCTTCCAGCCTGGATCATCTGCTGCACCGCGCGGACGTCTGGCGGGCCCGCGACGGCCGGCGCTGCAGCGGCGAGGCCGTGCTGCCCTCGGGCTGGTCGGAGCTGGACCGGGCCCTGCATCTGGGCGGCTGGCCCGCCCACGGGCTCACCGAATGGCTGCTGGACGGCCCCTGCCCCCAGGCCCTGCGGCTGCTGTTGCCGGCCCTGGCCGAAGCGGACGACGGCCTGGTAGTGCTCGCCGGCGCCCCGGCCCGGCCCCATACCCGCGCCCTGCGCCGGGCCGGGCTGAACCCGGAACAACTGCTGCTGCTCCATGCCCGGGATCCGGAGACCCTGATGCGCGCCTGCCGGGAATGCGCCGCCTCGGACACCGCCGCCGCCCTGGTGGCCTGGCTGCCCCGGCGCCTGCACGAACCGCGCAATCTGCAGAAACTGCACCGGGCCGCGCGCCGGGGACGCTGTCTGCTGGTGCTGATGCGCGACGTGCGGGACGCGGAGCAACCCTCGCCCGCGCCCCTGCGGCTGGTGCTGAACTCGCGCCCGCCCGGGGATCTGGCCGTGCGCATCGAGAAACAGCCCGGCGGCTGGGCGGGCCAGCGTCTGCAACTGGCCGTGCTGCCCGAGCATCTGCGCTATCCCCCCGAGGTCCCGACCGACAACACCCCGGCGCCGGAACCGCTCCCATTTCCCAAACCGGAGATCCCGGCGCCACGCCCCGGCGCGGAGCCGGGCGAGGAGCTGCCGGGATGAAACTCTGGCTGGCCGTGCGCTGCCCCGGCCTGCCGCTGGAGGTGCTCACCCGGGGGCTGGACCCGGTGCCGCCCCTGGTGGTCTGCGAGGACTACCGGGTGCTGCTCGCTTCCGAAGCGGCCCGGGAAGCCGGCATCCACCCGGCCATGCGTCTGGCCACCGCCCGCACCCTCTGCGACCGCCTGCACATCGCCGAGCGCGACACCGGGCGGGAAGAACGCGCGCTGTACCGGCTGGGCGAGCGGCTGCTGGATATCACCCCCAGGGTCAGCGTGGAGCCGCCGGACAGCCTGCTGCTGGATATCGGCGCCTGCCTGCGCCTGTTCGGCGGACTGGACCCGCTGCTGGAACAGGTCCGGGAACGGCTGGCCGGCAGCGGCCTGTCCACCCGTCCGGCCCTGGGCCCCACGCCCCTGGCCGCGCGGGAACTGACCCCGCGGCCCCTGGCGGACAGCCGGGCCTGCTTTTTCGCCCAGGACCCGGAAGCCGCCTTCCGCGCCCTGCTGGCCGAACAGCCGCTGACCGAACTGCATCTCTCGAGCAAGCTGCGCCAGCGCCTGACCGCGCCCGGCTTCCGCACCCTGGGCGAAATCCTGGAGCTGCCCCGCCACACCCTGGGCAAGCGCCACGGCCGTGCTTTTCTGCTCTGGCTGGAACGGCTGCTGGGCGAACGCGGCGACGAGCGCGAATTTCTGGCCCCGGCCGAGCACTTCCGGGACGAACAGGAGTTTCCCGATCCGGTGGCCAACACCGACGGCCTGATCTTTCCCGTGCATCGTCTGCTGGAGGAGCTGGCCGCGCACCTGCGCCGGCGCCAGGAATCCGTGACCGCCATCCACTGGCACTTCCGTCCCCTGAAGGGCCCGGCACAGACCCTGACCGTGGAACGCGCCCAACCGGCCCATGACGTGGACACCTGGCTGGAGCTGACCCGGCGCCGGCTGGAGTACCTGCGTCTGCACGAACCCGTGCTGGTTCTGGTGCTGGAAAGCGGCCCGCCGCTGGAGCGCGCCGTGGGCGGCGGCGACCTGCTCACCGAACCGGATGCCCGCGCGGACCGCCACGCCCTGCTGGACCGCCTCGCCACCCTGCCCGGGCTGTCCTGTGTCACTCCGCGCGAGCACGACGAACCCCTGCCGGAAGGCGCCGACCGCGACACCGATCCCCGTCAGGCTCCCACCGCCAAACCGGCACCCGAGCTGCACTTCGACGAACCACCCCTGTGGCTGATCAACCCGCCCCGTCCGCTATCCCTTCAGGGGGAACATCTGATCTGGGGGGACGCCGAACTGGAATGGCTGCCCGGCGAACAACGCTACAGCAGCCACTGGTGGCGCCCCGACCCGCCCGTACGCGAATACCGCACCGTCCGCCACCCGGCCGGCTTCTGCTGCCACGTCTTCCGCGACCGCCGAT
>CAZHGU010000272.1:0-3052 GCA_964532105.1 uncultured Alcanivorax sp.
CCGAGGCTCAGAAGGACCCTTCCTTTGTTTTTCCTTCCCTTGCCAGGGGAGGAAGAAGAGGACCCCCTCTTGATCTCCCCCTTTCCAGGGGGAGAAAACGGGTCAGACGTCCAGGTTGGACACGGCCAGGGCGTTGGATTCGATGAAGTCGCGGCGGGGGTCCACGGCGTCGCCCATGAGGGTGGTGAAGATCTGGTCCGCGGCAATGGCATCCTCGATGGTGACCTGGAGCATGCGCCGGACCTCCGGGTCCATGGTGGTCTCCCAGAGCTGCTCCGGGTTCATCTCGCCCAGGCCCTTGTAGCGCTGGACATTGGTGCCCCGGCGCGCCTGGGCCATGAGCCAGTCCACGGCTTCGGCGAAGTGGCTGATGGGCTGTTTGGACTCGTTGCGCTGGACATAAGCGTCGTCACCCAGCAGGTCCTCGAGCTTTTCGCCCAGTTCCCGGATGCGGGCATAGTCCGGTGATTCCAGGAATTCCCGGGTGATGCGGTACTGTCGGGGCACGCCGTGGGCAATCACCTGGACGCTGGGCAGGAAGATGTTGCGCTCGGCGTCCTTGACGGCGGTGATGGTGTGCCGCCGGGTCTGGTCCGTGGCCGCGTTGACCCGGGTTTCGAGCTTCTGGCACCAGTCTTCCATGAAGGCCTGGTCGGCGAGCTTGTCGGAGTCCAGGGACGGCAGATAGATCATCTGCTCCAGGGCCGCGGCCGGGAAGACGCGGGACTGGCGGTCGATGACCTTCATGACGCCCCGGTACTCATTGATTAAAGCTTCCAGATTGGCGCCCTTGATAGGCGCATCCTTGCTGCTCGGATAGAGCGCGGCAT
Organism: uncultured Alcanivorax sp.; assembly: GCA_964532105.1. Lineage (GTDB taxonomy): Bacteria > Pseudomonadota > Gammaproteobacteria > Pseudomonadales > Alcanivoracaceae > SLJS01. The sequence goes on from CAZHGU010000272.1 coordinate 831, forward strand.
TGTCCAGGGCGATGCCGGTGAGGTATTCCTCCAGGGCCGGATCGTCCTTCACATAGGTTTCCTGCTTGCCCTTCTTCACCTTGTAGAGCGGCGGCTGGGCGATATAGATATAGCCGCCCTCGATAAGCTCGGGCATCTGCCGGAAGAAGAAGGTGAGCATGAGGGTGCGGATGTGGGAGCCGTCCACGTCCGCGTCCGTCATGATGATGATGCGGTGGTAGCGCAGCTTGGTCGGGTCGTACTCGTCCTTGCCGATGCCGCAGCCCAGGGCGGTGATCAGGGTGGCCACTTCCTGGGAGGAGAGCATCTTGTCGAAACGCGCCTTCTCGACGTTCAGGATCTTGCCCTTGAGCGGGAGGATGGCCTGGGTGCGCCGGTCCCGGCCCTGCTTGGCGGAGCCGCCGGCGGAGTCGCCCTCCACCACATAGAGTTCGGATTTGGCCGGGTCCTTTTCCTGGCAGTCGGCGAGCTTGCCGGGCAGGCCGGCCACGTCCAGCGCGCCCTTGCGCCGGGTCATGTCCCGCGCCTTGCGGGCGGCGTCCCGGGCGCGGGCGGCGTCGATGATCTTGGAGGCAATCATCCGCGCTTCCTGGGGATGCTCGGCGAGGTAGTCGCGGAAGCGCTCGCTCATGGCGTTGTCCACCGCGCCCTTCACCTCGGAGGACACCAGCTTGTCCTTGGTCTGGCTGGAGAACTTGGGATCCGGCGCCTTGACCGAGATCACCGCGGTCAGGCCCTCGCGGGCGTCGTCGCCGGCCGGGTTGACCTTCTCCTTCTTGAGATAACCCTCTGATTCCAGGTAATTATTGATGGTGCGGGTGAGCGCGGCCCGGAAACCGGCCAGGTGGGTGCCGCCGTCGCGCTGGGGAATATTGTTGGTAAAGCAGAAGATGTTTTCCTGGAAGCCGTCATTCCACTGCATGGCGATTTCCACCACGGTGCCGTCCTCGCGCTCGGCGGTGAAGTGGAAGACGGTATTCAGGGGATTCTTGTTCTCGTTCAGGTACTCGACGAAAGCGGACAGGCCGCCGTCGTACTGGAAAATGTCCTCGTCGCCGCTGCGCTCGTCCTTGAGGTGAATCCGTACCCCGGAATTGAGAAAGCTGAGCTCGCGCAGACGTCGGGCCAGGATGTCGTAGTGGAAATGGATATTGGTAAAGGTCTCGGCACTGGGGCGGAAATGGATGGTGGTGCCGGTAACGTCGGTGTCGCCCACCACTTCCAGCGGGCCCTGGGGCTCGCCGTAGCGGTAGGTCTGCTCATGAACCTTGCCCTGGCGGCGGATTTCCAGCTTGAGCTCCTCGGACAGGGCGTTGACCACGGACACGCCCACGCCGTGCAGACCGCCGGAGACCTTGTAGGTGTTGTCGTCGAACTTGCCGCCGGCATGGAGCACCGTCATGATCACTTCGGCGGCGGACGTGCCCTCCCCTTCGTGGAGCTCGGTGGGAATGCCCCGGCCGTCGTCGGTCAGGGTCACGCTCTCGTCGGGATGGATGGTGATGCGGATCTCGGAGCAGTGGCCGGCCAGGGCCTCGTCGATGGAGTTGTCCACCACCTCGAAGACCATGTGATGCAGGCCGGTACCGTCGTCCGTGTCGCCGATATACATCCCGGGACGCTTGCGCACCGCGTCCAGGCCCTTGAGCACCTTGATGCTTGAGGAGTTGTAATCCTGTTCTTCCGCCATAGTGACTCTCTTGTCAGCCCGTCTTCAGGGTGCCGTGTTCCACGTGGAACACGCGGATTTCCTGCTCCAGCGGCGCGAGGAGGTCATTGTCCGCCGCCAGCGCCGTAAAAATCGTCTGTTGGCCCAGCCGCTCGATCATCCGCAGGACGGCCCGGCGGTGCTCCGCGTCCAGCTCGGACCCGAGATCGTCCACCAGCACCAGACAGGATCGCCCCGCTTCGGAGACCAGCAGTTCCAGCTGGGCCAGCACCAGCACATAGGCCAGGCTCTTGGTCTGTCCCCGGCTGAAAACATCCCGCACCGGGCCGGCGTCCGTGGTGAGCCGCAAATCGGCCCGATGAGCGCCCCGGCCGGTAAATCCCCGGGCGATATCCCGATTGCGTTCTTCTTCGAAAAGCCGGGCCAGGGACCGGTTTTCCGGCCATCCGGAATCCAGCGTCAGCGACACGGACGGCAGGGGGGCCAGTTCCCCCAGAAGCCGGTTCACGACCGGCGTCAGGCGCGCCAGCCAGTCCCTTCGCAACTGATCGAT
>CAZHGU010000273.1:0-3049 GCA_964532105.1 uncultured Alcanivorax sp.
TGCCCAGGGTTTCCCAGACCAGGAATTTCTCCGCCGAGAGCTTCGAACCCACGGCGAGGCCCAGCATGATGGTCACGGTGTTGATCAGCGCATTGGTGGTGGTATCGGTCAGCCGCGCCACCACACCCGATTCCTTCATGAGATTACCAAAGCAGAACATGCCCAGCAGGGGCGCGGCGTCGGGCAACAGCAACGCCACCAGGATCAACAGCAGAATGGGGAAGAGAATCTTTTCCAGCCGCGTTACCGGGCGCAGCTGCTCCATCTTGATCTCGCGTTCCGCACGCGTGGTGAACAACCGGATAATGGGCGGCTGGATCACCGGCACCAGCGCCATATAGGAATAGGCGGCCACGGCAATGGCGCCCAGCAGTTCCGGCGCCAGCTTGGCGGTGACATAGATGGAGGTGGGCCCGTCGGCGCCGCCGATAATGCCGATGGCCGCGGCATCGGCCATGGAGAAATCCAGCCCCAGATGATTGAGCGCCAGCGCGCCCAGCAGGGCGGCGAAAATGCCGAACTGGGCTGCCGCGCCCAGAATCAGCGTGCGCGGATTCGCCAGCAGGGGCCCGAAATCCGTCATGGCGCCCACGCCCATGAAAATCAGCAACGGGAACACGCCCGTGGTCAGGCCTGCTTCATAGATGAGATAGAGCAGGCCGTCGGAATAGTTGGCCTCCACCGCCAGCTGATGCACACGCTCCTGCACAGCAGGCATGGCGTTGTGGTAGGCCTTCTGCACCGCCTGGGTGCCCGCTTCCGGGTCCACCTTGAGCAGATCCGCCATGGCGGCCAGCAGCTCCGGTCCGCCCAGGCTCAGCGCCTGGGACACGGCTGATTCGGCCAGCCCGGCCACGGGGATATTGGCCAGAATCCCGCCGAAGCCGATGGGAATCAGCAGCAGCGGTTCGAACTGCTTGCGGATGGCGAGATACAGCAGACCCAGACCCACCAGGATCATGATGAACTGCCCGGGCGCCATCTGTGAAAGGCCGGTACTGAGCCACAGGGTTTCGAGATTTTCCATCAGGATGCTCCCGCGGGCTCAGTTCAGGGTGACCAGGGTCTGGCCCAGGGTGACGGCGTCGCCCTCGCTGACGCGCACCTCGCCGATGGTGCCGCCGCGCGGGGCGGAGACATCGGTTTCCATCTTCATGGCCTCCAGCACCATGATCTTCTCTCCCTCGCTCACCGCCTGACCCGGCTTGACCAGAACCCGGAAGATATTGCCCGCCAGGGGTGCGGTAACCGGCTCGCCGTCGCCGGCAGCCGCAGGGGCCGTGCCGCCTCCGCCGGCCACCGGCTGGATCCCGGTGATATCGCCGCCCTCGGAGACCGTAACCGTATAGGACTGCCCTTCCACCTCCACGGTGTAGATTTCCTCGCCGGCCTCGGTGGTGGGCACGCTCATTGCCTGGCCGGTGGGCTCGGGTTCAAAGGCATTTGGGTCGTCGCGATGCTGGAGGAACTTCAGGCCGATTTCCGGGAAAAGCGCATAGGTGAGCACATCGTCGATTTCGCGCTCACCTTCCGCCAGCCGGATGCCCTTGTCTTTCGCCTGAGTACGCAGCTTTTCCGTCAGCGCATCCATTTCGTTGTCCAGCAGATCCGCCGGCCGGCAGGTAATGGGCTCGTCGCCGTCCAGCGCGCGCTCCTGCAGTTCCTTATTGAAAGGCGCGGGCGCGGCGCCGTATTCGCCCCGCAGCACGCCCCGGGTTTCCTTCGACAGCGCCTTGTAGCGCTCGCCGGAGAGTACGTTCATGACGGCCTGGGTACCCACGATCTGGGAGGTGGGCGTAACCAGCGGAATATAGCCCAGATCCTCGCGCACCCGGGGAATCTCGGCGAGCACCTCGTCGAACTTGTCCTCGGCGTCCTGCTCGCGCAGCTGGTTTTCCATATTGGTGAGCATGCCGCCGGGCACCTGGGCTAGCAGAATGCGCGAATCCACGCCCCGCAGGCTGCCTTCGAACTGCGCATACTTCTTGCGTACCTCGCGGAAATACGCGGCGATTTCCTCCAGCAGCTGGATATCCAGGCCGGTATCCCGGTCGCTGCCTTCCAGCATGGCCACAATGGACTCGGTGGGACTGTGGCCATAGGTCATGGACATGGACGAAACAGCGGAATCCACATTGTCGATGCCCGCCTCGGCGGCCTTGAGTGCGGTGGCCGTGGACAATCCCGTGGTGGCATGGCACTGCATGTGCACCGGAATGGACAGGGTTTCCTTGAGCTTGCTCACCAGCTCGTAGGCCACATAGGGGCGCAGCAGGCCGGCCATGTCCTTGATGGCGATGGAATGCGCGCCCATGTCCTCGATCCGGCGCGCCTGATCCAGCCACATCTGCGTGGTATGCACCGGGCTGACGGTATAGGCGATGGTGCCCTGGGCATGTTTGTCCTGCTCCACCACCGCCTTGATGGCGCGCTCGATATTGCGCATGTCGTTCATGGCATCAAAGACGCGGAAAACATCCACGCCGTTGACCGCGGCGCGCTCGACGAACCGGTCCACGACGTCGTCAGCATAATGGCGATAGCCCAGCAGGTTCTGTCCGCGCAGCAGCATCTGCTGGGGCGTATTGGGCATGGCCTCCTTGAGCCGGCGGATGCGTTCCCAGGGATCCTCGCCCAGATAGCGGATACAGGCATCGAAGGTGGCCCCGCCCCAGGATTCCAGGGACCAGAACCCGACCCGGTCGAGTTTCTCCGCAATGGGCAGCATGTCGTCGATACGCATGCGCGTGGCGAATAGCGACTGGTGCGCGTCGCGCAGCACCACATCCGTAATCCCCAGGGGCTTAGGCTCGGTCATGATGATTCCTCGGCGAACAATCAGCGGCCGCGACGGGCCCGGTGCTGTGCAATGGCTTCGCGGATAATGGCCCGCGTGCGGGGAGAAACGGGCTCGCCGGCCACGGGCACCACCGGATCCGCGGCCGCCACCGGTTCTTCCGTTTCCGGAAAGAAACGGTTCACCAGGCGGGACATGACGGTGGTGGTTACCACCAGCGCGATCAGAAAACCGAAGACCACACCCATGCCC
>CAZHGU010000274.1:0-3031 GCA_964532105.1 uncultured Alcanivorax sp.
TTCAGTTGATCGAGGCGGCGCCGCGGGTGCTGCCGGGTCTGTCCGAACGGGTCTCCCGGGCGGCGCACAGTCGTCTGGAAGCCATGGGCGTGCGGGTGCATACCGATACCCTGATCCAGCGCACCGAAGCCAACCGCTTTGTCAGCCGCGATGGCCACGCCATCGAGGCGGATCTGCTGGTCTGGGCCGCCGGAGTCCGCGCGCCCGCCCTGCTAGCGGAGATTCCCGGACTGGAGACCAACCGGGTCAATCAGGTGGTGGTGGATGAACAGCTGCGTGCGCAGGGGCAGGAGCGCATCTTTGCGCTGGGCGACTGTGCCGCCTGCCAGCCCCGGGGCCATGAACGGCCGCTGCCGCCGCGCGCCCAGGCGGCACAGCAGATGGCCCATCATCTGGCGCGCGAACTGCCGCACATGGCGCTGCACGGTCAGGCGCCCCGCGCCTTTGTCTACCGCGACCGGGGTTCGCTGGTGTCGCTGAGCAACTACAGTTCCGTGGGCATGCTCATGGGCGGACTCAAGGGCGGCAGCTTCTTCGTGGAAGGCGGGCTGGCGCGGATCATGTACATCAGCCTCTATCGTCTGCACCAGGCGGTGCTGCATGGCTGGCCCCGTACCCTCCTGCTGTTGCTCGGGGGGCATTTCCGCAAATTGCTGCGGCCACGGCTCAAGCTGCACTGACGGGATGGCCGGTCATTTTGAGCCCCTGTGCAAAAATTTCAGTCCCCACCGGGAACCCGAGCAATCCGTGTCGTGTCTTTTTTTCAAGTCCCGGGGGTATCGGGGCTCGTTAATCTCACGAACAGGAGGAAAAATCATGTCCATGCGTATTCTCAAGGTAGCCGTGATCAGTATCGCCGCGGGCGCCATGTCCGTGGCCTACGCCCAGCAAGCGCCCCAGCAGGGCAGTGGCGGCGGCGGTGGCGGCGGCGCGGCCGGCGGCGGCCAGCAACAGCAGTCCGCGCCCCCGCAGGCCGGCGGCGGCCAGAGCGGTCCCGACCTGGATCTCTCCGACAGCGACGTGGAGAAGTTCGCCAAGGCGCAGAACGAGGTTCAGTCCGTACGCGAAGACTACTCGGGCAAGCTGCGCAATGTGGAAGACACGGAAAAGGCCCGTGAAATCCAGGCCGAAATGCAGGAAGAAATGCTGCAGGCCGTGAAGGACGCGGGCATGGACGCGCAGAAGTACAACCAGGTATCGCAGGCCGCGATGCAGGACGAGGAACTGCGCAAGCGCATTGAAGACGCCATGGAGTAAACCGCTCCACGGTAATTCATCTTCGGTGACGGGACGGCTTCAAGCCGTCCCTCGCTTTTGCGCTTCTTCTCCCCTTCCCCTTTTTCCTGGCCAGCCGTAACGCCGCCTTTATCGCACCCGCGAGGACAACGCTTCCGGCTGCACGAAACGCCCGGTTACGGGTAGACGAATCTCCACGCGCAGACCGCCTTCGGGATCATTGTCCAGGCTCATGTGGCCGTGGTGCATGTCCACGATACGGCTGACAATGGCCAGGCCCAGCCCCGAACCGGATAGCGTCCTGGCCGCATCACCGCGGGAGAAGGGTTCCAGCAGCACGGGAATATCCTCGGCGCGCACGCCCGGACCGTGATCGCGCACCCGCAAAACCACCTCGTTTTCATCCAGCTCGGTGGCCACTTCCACCGGCGGGCGGCCATATTTGAGGCCATTGGTAAGCAGGTTGGACAGCAGACGCTTCATGGTCAGACGCTTCACCATGAGACGCGGAATCTCGCCCGGTGTGAATTCGATCTGATCGCCGTCCAGCTTGCCGCGCACTTCCTCGATCAGGTCATTGAGCTGGGCATAGCCCGGTTCCTCGTCGGCGCCGTCACGGATAAAGCCGATGAACTGATCCAGGATGGCGTCCATGTCCTCAATGTCCTGAATGATGCCGCGGGAGAGATCGGCGTCGTCCAGGAATTCGGCGGTCAGGCGCATGCGGGTCAACGGCGTGCGCAGATCATGGCTGACGCCGGCGAGCAGCAGGGCCCGGTCGCGCTGGGCCTGGAGCATTTCCGAGGCCATGCGGTTGAAGGCCCGGTTCACGGCATCGATTTCCGCCGGTCCGGCGCTGTCGTCCAGCCGGGGCACGGGTTCGCCCCGGCCCACAAAGGCCGCCGCCCGCTCCAGACGTTTCAGCGGCCGGTTCAGTCCGCGTGCAATAAGCAGGCCCGCGGCGATAGACAACAGCGGAATGGTCACGCCCCAGCCCAGCAGCAGATAACGGTCATAGTCGCGGAAAAAGGTCATGGGCACACGCACCCAGCGCCCGTCGAAGGACTCCGCGGTCACCCAGAGCACGGGCTTGCTCTCGCCCGCCAGCCGGACCCGCGCAGGTTCGTCCAGCAGTCTTTCCACTTCCCGGTCGAAGCGCGACACCACGGGCCGCGAAAGCAGCGGCCAGGCGTCGTCGGCCGGTTCCCGCCCGGCTTCGGCAATCTCGATCCCGGTGGCCTCGCTCAACCGCACGGCCGCCGGCCGCTGGCCGGTATCCGGTTCCAACGCCAGATCCGCCTGGAGCACGGTCAGCCGGGCGTATTCACGGATGCCGGGCAGATAGGCATTGCGCGCAAAGAACCACAGGGTCAGCACCTGGCTGAGCCCCACGGCCAGGGCAACCACCAGCGCGGAGCGGCCGAAAGCGGTGGCGGGGAGGACGCGCATGGTTCAAAGAGGCAAGGGGCAAGGGGCAAGGGGCAAGAAGGGGGCACGGCGCCTGCCCGTGAATCCTTGCCACTTGCCACTTGCCACTTGCCACTGGCTCAACGAAGTGGACCGTCCTCTCAATTTCCCACACTCCTCAATCCGGGACGAAAACATATCCGACCCCCCAAACCGTCTGAATATAGCGCGGGTTGCCCGGGTCTTCTTCCACCAGGCGGCGCAGGCGCGAGACCTGGACGTCGATGGAGCGCTCCGTGGCGGTCCATTCCCGGCCCCGGGCCAGGTTCATGAGCTTGTCCCGGGTGAGCGGATCGCGTTCGTGCGAGACCAGGGCCTTGAGCACGGC
>CAZHGU010000275.1:0-3026 GCA_964532105.1 uncultured Alcanivorax sp.
AGTACACCAGCTGAACGCTTCAGGCCACGCTGAGTGCGCAAGGGGTTTTTCAACAACCTGCTAGAACCGAATCCGGACAGCCCCGCTGTTCCCGGCCCGAGTACAAGGGAGGCGAAGATGAGCGCCGGCCGCCGCTATACCGCCGTGGATCAATGGCTTGCCCGGGCGGATAATGCCCTGCGCACCCTGGTACCGGGCACGACCCGCGCGCAGCGCCAGCCGGAAATCGGCCCCGCGCCCGAGCGCTCGGAACCGCCGGCCTCCCAACGCGCCCATATCGCCGGCCTCATGCGCATCAACCACACCGGCGAGGTCTGTGCCCAGGCCCTGTATCAGGGCCAGGCCACCACGGCGCGCCTGCCCGACGTGCGCGAAGCCATGGAAGAATCCGCGCGCGAGGAAGAAGACCATCTGGCCTGGTGCGAACAGCGCATTACCCAACTGGGCGACCATCCCAGCCGGCTGAATCCCGTCTTCTATGCGCTGTCATTCAGCATGGGCGCGGCGGCCGGACTCGCGGGCGACCGCTGGAGTCTGGGCTTTGTCGCGGAAACCGAACACCAGGTGGTCCGGCATCTCGAATCCCATCTCGACCGGATTCCCCCGGCGGACGAACAGAGCCGGCGCATCATCGCGCAGATGCGCGAGGACGAACTCAAGCATGCCGTCACCGCCGAACAGGCCGGCGGCGCTCAGCTGCCGCCACCGATCAAAAGCGCCATGACACTGATGAGCAGGGTCATGAAATTCACCACCTATCGGTGGTGAATAGTCGAAAGCTGAAAGACGAAAGTCGAAAGACAACAAAGCAGAGCGCCGGAGGCGCTCTTCCTTTTTTCCTTGCTACTTGCTGCTTGCCACTTGCTACTCGCGCTTTAGCGCGCTATTCCATATTGCGCGAGTAGAAGATCTCGAGCATCTCCTTCTTCAGCCGCTCTTCGATATCGGCAAGCTCCTCCTCGGTGAATTGATCCCGCCCCGAGCCGAAGAGGTAGTTGTCGATATCGAAGTCCTTGAGCAACATCTTGGTGTGGAAGATGTTCTCCTGGTACACATTCACATCGATCATCTGGTAGGCGTTCTGCGTATCCTCGGAGAAGAAGTTCTGGATGGAATTGATATCGTGATCGATGTAGTGCTTGGTGCCGTTGCGGTCCCGGGTGAAACCGCGTACGCGATAATCGATGGTGACGATGTCCGAATCAAAGCTGTGAATCAGGTAATTGAGCGCGCGCAGCGGTGAAATCACGCCACAGGTGGACACGTCCACATCCACGCGGAAGGTGGAAATACCGCCGTCCGGATGGGATTCCGGATAGGTGTGCACGGTGACATGACTCTTGTCCAGATGCCCCACAATGGCGTCGGGCATGGGCCCGGGCTCTTCCGCCTCCCAGTCGCCACCTTCCGGCAGCTTGTCGTGTTCGGCGATCAGCATGGTCACGCTGGCGCCCTGGGGCTCGTAGTCCTCGCGCGCGATATTGAGCACATTGGCACCGATGATGCGCGTGACATTGGTCAGGATCTCGGTCAGGCGCTCGGCGTTGTAGAGCTCGTCAATGTATTCGATATACTCCTGCCGGTGCTGCTCCGTCTGCGCATAGCTGATATCGAAAATATTGAAGCTCAACGACTTCGTCAGATTGTTGAAGCCGTGGGGCGTAATCTTGGGATTGGGATCTTTCTCCACCGGCATCTACCCCGCTTCACCCATCAGGTTCAACATTATTCGCCGTCGGCTTCCGCCGATTCGATCGCATGGCTGTGTGTAATCTCGACGCCACCGCGCGCGAGCATGATGGACGCCGAGCAGTATTTCTCCGCGGACAGCGACACCGCCCGCTCCACCTGACTTTCCTTGAGGTTGTCCCCGACCACCACGAAATGCAGGTGGATGCGGGTAAACACCGCCGGCACCTCGTCGGCTCGCTCGGCGGTCATTTCACAGCGGCAGTCGTGCACCGTCTGCCGCGCCTTGCGCAGAATATGGACCACATCGAATGCGGAGCAGCCACCCAGCCCCATGAGCAGGGTTTCCATGGGCCTGGGCCCCTGGTTGCGTCCGCCGTGATCCGGCGGCCCGTCCATGACCAGGGTATGGCCGCTGCCGGAGCTCGCTTCGAAACAGGCGTCGCCGCGCCAACGAATGTCCGCCTTCATCGCTTGCCTCGAATCTTGGGGGAAGCGAAGCCTATCACAACCCCGGAAAGCGCCATAGACCGCCCCCGCCGGGTGGCTGTGAACTGCTACCTTGGCAATAGAGTCGAAAACGTGCAGTATCGTTAGCGTTTACGGATTGTTCACGGAAAACCGGCTGGCCATGACGCAATCAGGCAACAAGATCATCACCAATCTGGATCACTTCCTGGCCCACTGCCACCGCCGCAAGTACCCGGCGAAGAGCACCATCATCTATGCCGGGGATGAATCCGACGCCCTCTATTACATCCTCAAGGGCTCGGTCACCGTCATGATCGAGGACGACGAGGGCCGCGAAATGATCATGGCCTATCTCAACGAGGGCGATTTCTTCGGCGAGATGGGTCTGTTCGAGGACGACCCCTCGCGTTCCGCCTGGGTCAAGGCCAAGACCGAGTGCGAGGTGGCGGAGATCAGCTACGCCAAGTTCCGCCAGCTGGCCCGCGAGGACGCCGACATCCTCTTTGCCGTATCCGCCCAGATCGCCGGACGCCTGCGCGCCACCACCCGCAAGGTGGGCGATCTCGCCTTTCTCGATGTCACCGGCCGGGTCGCCGGCACCCTGCTGGACCTGTGCAAGCAGCCCGACGCCATGACCCACCCCGACGGCATGCAGATCAAGGTCACCCGCCAGGAAATCGGCCGGATCGTGGGCTGTTCGCGCGAAATGGTGGGGCGGGTCCTCAAGAACCTGGAGGATCAGGGCCTGGTCTCGGTCAAGGGCAAGACCATGGTGGTCTACGGCACCCGCTGACTTCAGCCCCATCTCCGTGCTGTCTTCAAAGCCGCAGGGTGCGCCCACGCGCACTCCGGATCGTAATGGTGCG
>CAZHGU010000276.1:0-1669 GCA_964532105.1 uncultured Alcanivorax sp.
ATTGCGAACCAGCCTGAAAGCCTGAGTACGCAACGGGTTTTTCAACAGCCTGCTACTCGCCGTTCTCCGGTGCCTTGTCGTCGAGTTCCTCGCCGGCCTCTTTCAGGGTCTCGCCGGATTCTTCCACCGCCTGGTCGCGGGTCTGCTCGATCTGTCCGCTCACCTGGGGATCGGTGAAGGGATTGGCGTACACCGTGCGGCCCTTGCCGATATTGAAACCGAACCACAGGCCCAGAAGCAGGCCGATGACGACGCCGGTTAGCAGTGCCTTGAGTCTGCGCATGAAATCATCCCCCGATAAAAGTCATGAACCGAATATTCGTGAGCCATGGGAATCGATTGTTGCGCGAATCCGCCCGATCCGCCAATGACCGCGCGCCCTGATTGAGACTCCGTTCGGGAATCCCGCGAGCGGATTCATCAATGCGCCCCCGCCCGTAAAGTCCTATAGTAGCCGCCTTTGCGAATCGGTGAGGAGAGACCATGACGGCAGCGGATATGACCCTGGAGCAGGCGCTGAACGAGCGCCGCTCGGTTCGGGGCTTTCACGACGAACCTGTGCCCCGGGAGACGCTGGAAGAGGTGTTCGGGCTCGCCCAGCTGGCGCCATCCAACTGCAATGTTCAGCCCTGGAAGGTGTTTGTCGCGTCCGGCGAGGTGCGCGACGAGCTGCGCCGGCGCATGGTCGAGCGCGCCAGCACGGGCGAGCCGGTGCGTCCGGACTATGACGAATTGCCGCGCTTTCAGGGCGTATATCGCCAGCGCCAGGTGGACTGCGCCGTGGAGCTGTACCAGAACATGGGCATAACGCGGGACGACAGGGAAGGCCGGGCCCGCGCCAGCCTGCGCAACTTCGAGCTCTTCGATGCGCCCCATGTGGCCTTTTTCGGCATGGAACGCGAATTCGGGGTTACGGTGGCGCTGGATGTGGGCATGTATCTGCAATCGCTGTGGCTGACCATGACCGCCTACGGCATCGGCGCCTGTGCCCAGGGCAGCATGCGCTATTACCCTGACGATGTGCGCGAGGTGTTCGGCGAACCGGACTCCACCGCCATTCTCTGCGGCATGAGCTTCGGCTACGAGAACCCGGAGATGGCGGCCAACAGGACCCGGGTGGGTCGGGCGCCGCTGAGCGAGAGCGTGATTTTCCGGGACAAACTCTGAGGACAGGGCCGGAGGCGGAATGACGCTGGAAGGCTTTGAATGCTACGAATTCACCCATGCCGGCTACACCTACCCGGTGCTGCGCACCGGCTCCGGGCCGGGCGTGGTGATCATTCACGAGGTACCGGGTATTACGCCCGAGGTGAGCCGTTTCGCCCGCCGCGTGGCCGAAGCCGGATTCACCGTCTTTCTGCCCTCGCTGTTCGGCACCCCGGGACGCGAATTCTCCGGCTCCTATGCCGGCGGCCAGATCCTGCGCGCCTGTATCCGCCGTGAGTTCGCGGTGTTCGAGGCGGAGGGCAGCTCGCCCGTGGTGGATTTCCTGCGCGGACTCTGCCGGGCCGCGCAGGAGGAAACCGGCGGCCCGGTGGGCGCGCTGGGCATGTGCCTGACGGGCAACTTCGCGCTGGCGCTGGCCGCGGACGCGACCGTGGGCGCACCCGTTCTGAGTCAGCCGTCGCTGCCGTTCCCGGTCACGCCGCGGCTGCGGCGGGCGCTGCAT
>CAZHGU010000276.1:1679-3018 GCA_964532105.1 uncultured Alcanivorax sp.
GACCCCGGTGATCTGGCCGAGGTGCGGCGTCGCGTGCGGGAAGAGGACTTGCGCATACTGGGGCTGCGTTTCACCGCCGATCCGGCCTGTCCGGCGGCCCGTTTTGACCGCCTGCGCGAGGAATTCGGCGAGCAGTTCGAGGCGGTGGAAATCGATTCCTCGCGGGGCAATCCCCACGGCAATGCGGCCACGGCCCATTCCGTGCTGACGAAGGACCTGGTGGACCAGACGGGGCATCCCACGCGGGCGGCGCTGGAGCGTGTGCTGGCGTTTTTCCGGGAAGAGCTCATCTCCCGGAACTGACTACGGCCGTATTGCTGTGTTATACTTATGCGCCTTTTCTCCAGCCGCGCCGGGAGCGTTATGATCATCGTCAAGGGAACCATTCCGCTGAGCCGGGAAGACCGCGAGGAAGCGGTCGCGCTGATCCGGGAAATGGCGGACAGCTCGCGCCGCGAATCGGGCTGTCTGGCCTACGAGGTCTATCTCAGCGTCGAGGACCCGGACACCGTGGTGCTCTGGCAGCAGTGGTCGTCGCTGGAGGCGCTGGAGAACCACTTCGCCTCGGATCATGTGGACGCCTTTCTGGATGTGATCCCGGACTATATCGAGGGCCAGGTCATTTCCGAGCGCTTCGACGTGCGTGCGGAAACCAGTGATGCCACCGGCGGCGATATCCGCGACGAACGAGCGGACGTACGCCGCGTTCAGCTCGCGGACAATACCGTGGTGCACTGACGCGCTTCGGCGTCAGGTTTCGTTCAGCGCCGCGCGCAGCGGCAGTTCCAGTTCCGCTTCCAGTTCCGTTACGGCCTGCTCCGGTGTATCCACCCTGATGGTGGTCATGCCCAGCTCCCGCGCGGGCTTGAGATTCACCCCCAGATCATCCAGAAAAACCACTTCGCCGGGCGCGACCCCGGCCAGCTCGCAGGCCTGTTCATAAAAGGCGGGTTCCGGCTTGCGCACGCCTGCCCGGCTGCTTTCCAGCACAAAGGCAAAACGCTCCATCACGGCTTCCACGGCCTGGGCATGCTCCGGGTCCCGGCTCATGCCCGCGCCCGTGCCCGCCGGGCTGTTATTGGTCAGACAGGCCACCCGGTAGTGCGCGCGGACCTCGTCCAGCACCCGCACCATGCCGGGCCGCACCGCGCCGGCGAGCAGGGGCAGCAGCTCGTGGCCGTTCACCGGATGGTCCCGCGCCGCCGTTTCCGCACGGAAAAGCGCATCAAAGGTTTCGGCATCGATCTCGCCGCGTTCAAAACGCGCCCAGGCATTGGTGTGTGGATTGATCGCATTGGTGCGGCGCAGAAAGTCCCGGGGCAGCCCCTGCTCGCGCTCA
>CAZHGU010000277.1:0-2985 GCA_964532105.1 uncultured Alcanivorax sp.
TTTTCAACAGCCTGCTAGCCCCGCTTACCGTGCCGGAGTGATTCATGATTCCGTTTTCCGTGCTCGATCTCGCCCCCATTCGTCAGGGCGACGATGATGTCGCTGTCGCCTTTCGCAACACACGCGAGCTGGCCCGCCATGTGGACGAGCTGGGCTATCAGCGCTACTGGCTGGCCGAGCACCACAACATGCCCGGCATCGGCAGTGCCGCCACGGCCGTGTTGATCGGGCATGTGGCCGAACACACCGAGCGCATCCGTGTGGGCTCGGGTGGGGTCATGCTGCCCAATCACAGTCCGCTGGTGGTGGCCGAGCAGTTCGGGACCCTGGCCGCGCTCCATCCGGGCCGCATTGATCTGGGGCTGGGCCGGGCGCCGGGCACGGACCAGCAGACGGTGCGGGCGTTGCGCCGGGATCGCGCGGGTGGGCCCGAGCAGTTTCCCCGGGACGTGGCGGAGTTGCGCGCCTACTTTCAGCCGGCCGAGCCGGGGCAGACCATCCGGGCCGTGCCCGGTGCCGGATTGCGTGTGCCCCTCTGGATTCTCGGCTCCAGCATTTCCAGTGCCCAGCTGGCGGCCAAACTGGGACTGCCCTATGCCTTCGCCTCCCATTTCGCGCCGGACCAATTGATGGACGCGGCGGCGCTCTACCGCGAGCACTTCGAGCCGTCCGAACAGCTGGACCGGCCCTGGTTCATGCCCGCCATGAATGTGCTGGCGGCGGATACGCAGGAGCAGGCGGAGTATCTGTTTACCTCGGCTCAGCAACAGTTCTGCGAGGTCTTCCGGGGCCGGGCCGGTCCCATCCCGCCGCCGGTGGAGGACATGAGTCCGTACTGGGGCCCCATGGAAAAGGCGGGCGTGGCCCGGGCGTTGCATCATGCCGCGGTGGGGGATGTGCAGCGGGTGCGTGAAGGTGTGACCAGCTTTATCGAGGCCACGGGCGCGGATGAGCTCATGGTCCAGACCCTGGCCTGGGATCCGGAAGCCACGCGGCGTTCCTTCGAACTGCTCGCGCAGGTACGCGACGACACGGATCAGCCCTGATTCGACAGGTCCACCACCTGCTGATTCAGACTCTTGATCTGCTTGGCCATGTCCGTGAGCAGTCCGTGGATCATGGTGGGGTTGGTGCGGATCAGGGACTTGAACTGATCCCGGGGCACCTTGACCACGGAACAGCGCGCATTGGCCCGGATGGTGGCGCTGCGTGGTGAATCGGTGAGCAGCGCCATGGCGCCAAGCACTTCGCCTTCGCCCACCTGACCCACGGGCACGCCGTCGACGAGTACATCCGCGCTGCCTTCGAACAGGCTGAATACATACTCGGCGCGGTCGCCCTGCTGAATAATGATGTCGCCCGACTGATAGTAGGCAAAGCCCGGCGTGGTCTGGGTGTCCTCGTCCACATGGGCGGCCAGGATGCGCACCACCATGGCCTGCTGAATGGTCAGCAGCCGGGTCCACAGCCGTGCCGTGTTCTCGCGCGCGAGCAGGGTGCGTACCAGTTCCAGGGTGTTGTAGCTGGTGAGCAGCACCTTGTTTTCCGCGTAGTAGGTCAGATCCTGGCCGCCGGCATCGGGCAGGATCAGATCGCCTTCATCCCAGAGGAAAAGCCGGCGCTCCTGACATTTCACGCCCAGCATGCCGCCCTTGACCAGATAGCTGTGCTCGTTGTCCAGGCCGTTTTCCAGCGCGTCCTCGGTGGGCGCCAGCTGTACGGTTTCGCCGGTCAGGTCCAGCTTGTCCATCAGTTCGGCGGTCAGCTGCTTGTACTGGCGCGCCAGCGCCGCGAAGCCGCCCGCGGGTTCCGTGAGCGAGATCATGCCTTGCCTCCCAGACCGATGACTGCCGCGCAGTATGGCGTAAATCGCCGGCACGCAACAGGGAACACATCACGGTGCTGTTTTGTTGTGAAGTTCCGGCTCGGGCAATTAACGGAACCGGCGCGGTCGCCACTGTGGCTTGCGGTTTTCCCGGTTGGCCTGCATGGCCTCGCGCTGGTTGGCGCGTCCGAGAATGCGGAACTGCAGTCGGCTTTCGGTATCGAAGGCGCTGGTTTCATCGCAGATCCGGGTGTCCTGGAGCAGCTTCTTGCCCGCGGCCACGGCATCCGGGGAACGCGTCGCCAGGGTCTCGGCCAGTTCCCCGGCCTTGCGCAACGGCTCCTCGCTCAGCCGGGTGACCAGGTTCAGCTCCGCCGCCTCGGTGCCCGAGAGCCGGCGGCCGGTGAGCGCGAGTTCCTTGGCCTGATCCAGGGGCAGCAGTTCGCGCAGGGTGACCGAGCCGGTCATGTCCGGGATCAGGCCCCACTTGATTTCCATGACCGACAGATCCGCGTCCGGGGTGGCAATGCGGAAATCCGCCGCCAGCGCAATCTGCATACCCCCGCCGTAGCACTGGCCGTGGATGGCCGCGATCACGGGCACCGGCAGCTTGCGCCAGCACCAGGCGACTTCCTGGAAGACATTGGTGCGCTTGATGCCGTATTTGGTAAAGCCGCGGGCCATGAGGGCGGGTTTGCCCATGAAACTGGCGAAGTCCAGTCCGGCACAGAAGGCCTGTCCCTCGCCGGAGAGAATCACGGCCCGTACTTCACGTTGTTTGCGGATGTAGCGCGCGGCATCGATCAGTCCGCGCGCCATGGCCCAGTCCAGCCCGTTGCGCTTGTCCGGGCGGTTCATCCGCACATGGGCGATGTTGTCTTTGCCGATGGACAAGTTGACTCGGTCGCGAAATTCCATGGTGTCACTCATGATCTCTCCCATACCGGCGGCTCGTCCGTTACGACGCTGTCCAAAGCAATAACTGAATTTCCGGTTGCTGCCTTGATTACGAAAGCCCCCGTTCGGGGGGGGGTACCTTTTTGCTGTTCGGCAAAAAGGCTATTCCTCCAGCTTCTGCTCGATCAACGCATTGGCCTGCTGGGGATTGGCCTTGCCGCCGGTGGCCTTCATGACCTGGCCCACGAAAAAGCCGAACATCT
>CAZHGU010000278.1:0-2982 GCA_964532105.1 uncultured Alcanivorax sp.
GGGTACACCATGAACAAATCGCTGAACTGGACACCGGACGCCATTCCCGATCTTTCGGGCAAGACGGTGCTGATTACCGGCGCCAACAGTGGCCTGGGACTGGAGTCCACGCGCATGCTCGCCGGCCGGGGTGCCCGGGTGGTCATGGCCTGCCGGAATCCGGACAAGGGCGAGCAGGCCCGGGACGAAGTCCGGGCCGCTCATCCCGATGCCCGCCTGGATCTGATGCAGGTGGATCTGGCGGACCTGGCCTCGGTGCGCGATTTCGCACAGGAGTTCCGGCAGCACTATGGGCAGCTGGATGTGCTGATGAACAATGCGGGCATCATGGCGCCTCCGCTGCAGCATACAAAGGACGGCTTCGAGATGCAGTTCGGTGTGAATCATCTGGCACACTTTGCCTTGACCGGACTGCTGCTGGATCAGCTCGAAACCGCTCCCGATCCCAGGATCGTGCTGATCAGCAGTTTCGCTCACCGCATGGGCGATATCTATTTCGACAATCTCAACGCGGACAAGTGGTACAAGCGCTGGAAGTTCTACGGCCAGAGCAAGCTGGCCAATCTGATGCATGCGCTGGAGCTGCACCGGCGCCTGCGCGCCGATGGCTCCTCCATCCGCGCGATACCGGTTCATCCCGGGTATTCCGCCACGGGCCTGCAACGCACGGTGGCTGGCGGTGGCTTCTTTAATGCGCTCTTCGCCCAGTCGCAAACCAAAGGAGCCTATCCCCAGGTCTTTGCCGCCACCTCCGAGCGGGCCGAATCCGGCCAGTATTACGGCCCGGATGGATTCCGGGAACTCTGGGGCCTGCCCGCGGAAGCACGGACGCGCAAGCTGGCACGGAACGAGGAAGTGGCGGGCCATCTCTGGCAGGTCTCCGAGGAAATGACCGGCGTTTATTATCTGGATGTGGATTGATGATTCTGGCCGGTAAGCGCGCGGACCTTGATCAGGGTCAATCCGTACGGCAACAGGATCATGCAACCTCGGGTTGATTGTACGCCGAAGGGAGACAACAACCATGAAAGACATGCTCTCGGATGCCATCAGCAAGAAGCTCAACGCCACCCTGGAATCCACCGGCGGTATCAAGGCGCTCTACGGTGATCCCATTGAATTCAATGGTGAGCAGATTGTTCCGGTGGGCCGTGTTTCGCTGACCCTGGGCGCGGCCGCGCAAGGTTCGGGCGAGGGTGATGCCGGCGCTTCCGCCAGACTGAACAGCCTGTCGAAGGGCGGCGGTGGCGGCGATGCCGATGCCTCCGTGCAGGTGGATATCGAGCCGTTGGGCTTTATTGTGTCGACTCCGGATGGCCCCGCGTTCCGTAAGCTGGAATGATCCGTACCGGGTTCCGGGGTGGAAAAAGCTTTCGCCCCGGGCCCGCATGCCCTATACTGCGCCCCGCCTATGGCGCCCATCGGTCGGCGCCCCTGCAAAACAGGCAGTATCATCCCGCCTTGAGCGATTGCTGTTCCCGCCTTGACCGTTCCTCTGTTCGCTGAACACGAGGCAGGCCGGTTCCCCGATTTCAGGAACATCCATGAAAGATTTTGACTCCTCCGGCCTGCGCGCCGAGTTGCTGCGTGCCGTGGCCAGCGAAGGTTATTCTACCCCGACCCCCATTCAGGCACAGGCCATTCCGGCCGTACTCCAGGGCCGGGATCTCATGGCCGCCGCCCAGACGGGCACCGGCAAGACCGCCGCCTTTACGCTGCCGCTGTTGCACAAGCTGAGCGAACAGGCGCCGGGCAAGGGCAAGCGCCCCATCCGCGCGCTGGTGCTCACGCCCACCCGTGAACTGGCCGCTCAGGTGGGCAAGAGCGTGCATACCTATGGCGCCAACCTGCCGCTGCGTTCCACGGAAATCTTCGGCGGTGTGAAAATGAACCCGCAGATTCACAAGCTGCGTCAGGGTGTGGACATTCTGGTGGCCACCCCGGGCCGGCTGCTCGATCACATGCGCCAGGGCAATATTGATCTGTCCCATGTGGAGACGCTGATTCTGGATGAAGCCGACCGCATGCTGGACATGGGCTTTATTCACGATATCCGCAAGGTGATCCGGGCCGTTCCGGATCACCGGCAGACGCTGATGTTTTCGGCGACCTTCTCGAAAGAGATCCGCAAGCTGGCCGAGGATCTGGTGAACAATCCGGAACGCATCGAGATCGCGCCCAAGCAGACCACGGCGGAGCGTGTCGATCAGGTGGTACATCCGGTGGATCAGCCCAACAAGCGCTCCCTGCTGTCGTGGTTGATCGGAAATGGCGACTGGCAGCAGGTGCTGGTCTTTACCCGTACCAAGCACGGCGCCAACAAGCTGAGCAAACAACTGGAAGACGACGGCATTACCAGTGCCGCCATTCACGGCAACAAGAGTCAGGCCCAGCGCACCAAGGCGCTCGCCGGATTCAAGGGTGGCAAGGTGCGTGCCCTGGTGGCCACGGATATCGCCGCGCGTGGGCTGGACATTGATCAGTTGCCCCATGTGGTGAACTTCGATCTGCCCAATGTGCCCGAGGACTATGTTCATCGCATCGGCCGCACGGGCCGCGCGGGCAACTCGGGCCGGGCCGTTTCCCTGGTGGCGCCGGCGGAAAACCGCATGCTCAAGGACATCGAAAAGGTGCTGAAGACCCAGCTGACCCGGGAAAAGATCGCCGGCTATGAACCGGACCCGAACAGCAAGCCGCAGCAGGACAATCGCGGCGGTGGCAAGCCCAACCGCAACGCCGGCGGCCGGGGCAACCAGCGTCCATCCAATAACCGTGGCAACGGCAATAACGGCAACCGGGGTGGCAACGGCCAGGTCCGTGGCGGCAATCGCACGCCCCAGCGGCGTCGTGCTACGGCATGACGAGTGGCAAGGAGCAAGGGGCAAGGAGCAAGAAATAATGCGGGGCGCCTTCGGCACCCCTCTTTTTTGGGTTTCTGCGGGAGGCGCATCCTTGCGCTGACTTTCCAGAACATTCGCAACA
>CAZHGU010000279.1:0-2982 GCA_964532105.1 uncultured Alcanivorax sp.
AGGGCGGCCGAATAATGCTCTGGTCGTCTTTCGTCTTTCGTCTTTCGTCTTTCTACTGCTGACGTTCCGCCAGTTTCTTCCCCGGCTCCACGGGCCGGCTCAGGAGTCTGGATACGGGGACGAGCTCGATGCCCATGTCCGGCAACAGCGGCAGCACCTTTTCCAGATAGGTGATGGTTTCCGGGTAGGGGTGGGCGATGCCGATGGCCCGGCCGTCGCGGCGGGCCTTCTGGATCAGCTTGTTGAACTGCTCGTTGATGCGCAGCAGGTCCTTGTTGTTGTCGAGAAATACATCCCGGCTGGCCGACGGCAGATGCATCCGGCGTGCTGTTTCCGCGGCGACGGATTCCGGGGTGGTCAGGCTGTCGATGAAGTAGCGTCGGTGGCTGGCCAGTTCCCGCATCACCGGACGCATGATCTCGGGGCGCGTGGTGATAACGCTCCCCATGTGGTTGTTCGCGCCCACCGCCTGGGGAATGCGCTCCAGCGCCGAGCGTACGGTGGCCCGTACCTGTTCGGCGGACATGCCGTCGCGCAGTCCCCCCTTGTCCAGTGCCGCACTGCTTTCATTCGCCATGGGCAGGTGCAGCATGACTTCCTTGCCGGCGGCGATGGCCTGGCGTGCCAGCCGCGGTGCCTGGGGTGCTTCCGGGATCACGGCGCAGGTGATGGCCGCGGGCAGTTCCACCACGGCCCGGCCGCGCGCGCTGCTGTAGCCCATGTCGTCCATGATCAGTGCAATGCGGGGCTTGTCCTGGGCCAGCGTCAGCGCGGGCAGCAGCGCGAGCAGCGCCAGGGCGCGCTTCATTGCTTGCGCCCGCCCCGCGAGAGGTGGATGCCCTTGAGAATGGACAGGGCCTGATAGAGTGCGTAATCACGACTGGCCAGCGGTGCTTCCTCCGAATCGGATTCCGCTTGCTGCTGGTCCTCGCCGGAGGGATTCATCAGGTGGCGCGGCAAATCCGCTTCGCGCAGGCCTTCCTTGCCCTGGCTGAGCTCCACGCTGTCCACGCTTACCTTGATGTCCGGCTTGATGCCTTCGGCCTGAATGGAGCGGCCGTCGGGGGTGTAATAGCGAGCCGTGGTGAGCTTGAGCGCACGGTCGTCGTGCAGCGGCAGCACGGTTTGTACCGAGCCCTTGCCGAAGGTGCGCTGGCCCATGATGATGGCGCGCTCATGGTCCTGGAGCGCACCGGCGACGATTTCCGAGGCGGAGGCGGAGCCGGCGTTGACCAGCACCACGACGGGCACCTCCTCGAGCATGTCGCCGGCCTCGGCGGAATAATTGCTGCGGCTGTTCTGCGCGCGTCCCTGGGTGTAGACGATCAGCCCGTCGTCGAGCAGCAGGTCCGATACTTCGATGGCCGAGCTCAGCACACCGCCCGGATTGTTGCGCAGATCCAGCACCAGGCCGTTGAGGCCTTCGGACTTCATTTGTTCCAGCGCCTTGCGCACATCCCGGCCGGTCTTGTTCTGGAACTGGGTGATGCGCACATAGCCATAGCCCGGCTCGACCATGCGGTTGCGCACGCTTTCGACACTGATCACCGCGCGTTGCAGTTTGACCTCGCGCGGTTGCTCGTCGCCCTCGCTCAGCACCGACAGGGTGATTTCCGTACCGGGTTCGCCGCGCATGATCTCCACGGCTTCGCTCAGGCTCAATTCCTTGGTCATCTTGTCGTTGATCCGCAGGATCAGATCCCCCGCCTGAATGCCCGCCTTGCTCGCCGGCGTCTGATCCAGCGGTGATACCACCTTGATAAAGCCGTCCTCGGTGGTGACCTCGATGCCCAGGCCGCCGAACTCGCCGCTGGTGGACGCTTCCAGATCCTTGAACTGATCCGGGGTGAGATAGGCCGAATGGGGATCGAGTTCATTGAGCATGCCGCGGATGGCGTTGCGCAGCAGGGTCTCGTCGTCCACTTCCTCGATGTAGGCGCCCTTGATGCGCTCCATCACCTCGGAGAAGACCCGCAGATCGTCCACGGGCACACCTTTCTGTCGGGCCTGTTCATCCAGGGCCGGATCCTGGGCATGGGCGGTACCGAGCAGCAGCAGAGACAGGCCGAGCAGGCGTGGCAGACGCATCATGAATCGTTCTCTATTGTTCCGCTAATGGCGGAAGTGTAACACGGTGGTTGCACCACCGGTTCGGGTCCACCGGGTCGCCGCGATGGCGGATTTCGAAATAGAGCCCGGTCCGCTCGCGGCCGCCGGACTGGCCGGCGAGCGCAAGTTCGTCCCCGGTGGAGACCCATTCGCCCACGTCGCGTACCAGCGACTGGTTGTACCCATAGAGGCTGAGGTAGCCGTCCCCGTGATCCACGATGGTAAGCAGTCCGTAGCCGCGCAGCCAGTCGGCGTACACCACCCGTCCGCCCTGGATGGCGCGCACCGGCTCGCCCGGTTCCGCGTCCAGCACCACGCCCTTCCAGCGCATTTCGCCCTGGCGCGGGTCGCCATAGTTGACGCGCCGGTCGCCGGTCACGGGCCAGGGCAGCTCGTTGGTGAGCTCATCAAAGGGCTGGCCGCCCGGTTCGGCGGGGATGTCTTCCATGGGCTCGCTCATGTCGTCCAGCAGTCGTTGCAGGCGTTGCTCGTCCTCGCGCAGTTGAGCCAGTTTTTCCCGGTCGCGGTTAAGCTCCTGCCTGATCCGTTGCAGGGCCTGGCGGCGCTCGGTGTGGGCCTGCTGGAGATTCTCGCGGCGTTTGTCCACCGCCCGGCGGCGCTGGTTCAGTTCCTCGCGCGTGGCCTCCACCTTGCGGCTGAGTTCGCGTAGCCGGCTCAGATCCTGATTCAGGGTGTTCACGCGTTCGCTGCGCGACTGCTGGAAATAGTCCTGGTAGCGCAGCAGACGGGACAGGCGCTCCGGGTTTTCCTGGTTGAGCAGCAGCTTGAGCCCCGGCTGGCGTCCGCTCTGGTAACTCGCGCGGGCGGTGCGCGCGAGCCAGTCGATCTGCTCGGCCTTGTCCTCGGCCAGCT
>CAZHGU010000280.1:0-2980 GCA_964532105.1 uncultured Alcanivorax sp.
CATCTGCTGCACTTGGTCGCTCGGAAAGGGAACCACCCTGTCCGTCGCAACAAAGCACACCAGCTGCACGCTTCAGGCCGCGCTGAGTGCGCAAGGGGTCTTTCAACAGCCTGCCAAATATTGCCTGCGCCGGCGCTCTCTGCTCTAATCATTTCATGGTTTCCCGTGTACTCATTCTGCTCACCCTGATCACCGGCCTGCTGCAGCCGGTACCGGCCTTTGCGCTGTCCGCGCCGGAAGGCGCCGCCGAAGTGCCCTGTGAGCAGGATGCGCACAACCACGAGCACTGCCCGGGCGAGGGGGACTGCCGGTGCGCGCAGGCCTGTGGCGGCCTGGTCACGGACGCGGCCGTGTTCAACCCGCCGAAGCCGCCGGTCGAAACCGTGTTCGCGCTCCCCCACACCCGGGTATTGTCCGCCTTTATACGCCCGCCCTTCCGGCCTCCGATCGGATAACGACTGATTCCATACTGCGGCATGGGCCGCACATTCAGACCGTTTACTTTCGGAGTTTTCATCATGACGGATCCAACACCGCGCCTGAAGCGGCGCCAGTTCGTGCAGGGGCTCGCCGGAGCTACCCTGCTGCCTTCTCTGGGTATCAACCCGGCCCGGGCCGGGGCCGAACCGGCCTGGACGGGCGACACCCTGACCGGCAACGACTTTGACCTGACCATAGCGCCCCGGACGGTGAACCTCACCGGCCGGCGCCGCACCGCCACCGCCATCAACGGCTCCGTGCCCGCGCCCGTGCTGCGCTGGCGCGAAGGTGAGCGCGTGCGGCTGCGTGTGACCAACAAGCTGGACGAAACCACCTCCATTCACTGGCACGGCATCATTCTGCCTTTCCGGATGGACGGGGTGCCCGAGATCAGCTACGACGGCATTCAGCCGGGCGAGACCTTCACCTACGAATTCGATGTGAACCAGGCCGGCACCTACTGGTACCACAGCCACTCCGGTTTCCAGGAACAGACCGGCATGTATGGCGCGCTCATTATCGACCCGGCGGACAAGGAACCGGCGCCGGCGGACCGCGAGCATGTGCTGGTGCTCTCGGACTGGACGGACGAGGACCCGAATCGTATCTATCACAACCTCAAGCGTCAGGCGCACTACTACAACTACAACCAGCGCACCTTCTTCGATCTGATCCGGGATCTGCGCGAAAAGGGTGTGATGGATACCGTCCAGGCCCGGCACATGTGGAACAGCATGCGCATGAGCAGCCGGGATCTGTCCGATGTCACCGGTTCTACCTATACCTTTCTCATGAACGGCACGCCGCCAGCGGCCAACTGGACCGGCCTTTTCGAACCCGGCGAGACGGTCAAGCTGCGCGTGATCAACGCCTCGGCCATGACCTTTTTCGATGTGCGCATCCCGGGCCTGGAGATGACGGTGGTGGCCGCGGACGGTCAGCCGGTGGAACCGGTGCCCGTGGATGAATTCCGGGTGGGCGTGGCCGAAACCTATGATGTGCTGGTGCGCCCCACCGACGAACGCGCCTTCACCATCTTTGCCCAGGCGCTGGACCGTTCCGGTTATGCCCGGGGCACCCTGGCGCCGCGCGCGGGCATGACCGCGCCCGTGCCGGAGCTGGACCAACGCCCGGAACGGGGCATGGAAGCCATGGGCTCCATGCAGGCCATGGGCGATCACAGCGGCATGAAGATGGACCACAAGGACGGCGGCATGAACATGGAAATGGAGCCGGCCGATCATGCCGAGGCGGAGTATGGGCCGA
Organism: uncultured Alcanivorax sp.; assembly: GCA_964532105.1. Taxonomy (GTDB): domain Bacteria; phylum Pseudomonadota; class Gammaproteobacteria; order Pseudomonadales; family Alcanivoracaceae; genus SLJS01. Next base: position 1,747 of record CAZHGU010000280.1, read on the forward strand.
GCACCGCCATGCGCATCGATTATCCTTCCACACGCCTGGATGACCCGGGCGTGGGCCTGCCGGTGGAGGGCCGACGCTGTCTGACCTATGCGGATCTGGAGCAACTCCAGCCGTACCCGGATCAGCGCGAACCGGACCGGGAACTCACCCTGCACCTCACCGGCAACATGGAACGCTATATGTGGTCCTTCAATGGCGTGGAATTCTCCGATGCCGAGCCCATCCGGTTCCGCTACGGGGAACGGATACGCATCAACTTGCACAACGACACCATGATGGATCACCCCATCCACCTGCACGGCATGTGGAGCGACCTGGAAACCGGCGACGGCCGGCTGGCGCGCAAGCACACCCTGATCGTCAAACCCGGCGAGCGCATCAGCTATCAGGTCAGCGCCGACGCCCTCGGCGGCTGGGCCTACCACTGCCATCTGCTCTATCACATGGCCGCCGGCATGTTCCGCGAAGTCCGGGTCGAGGAGGGTGAATCATGAAATCGAACCATCTGTTTCGCGTTCTGCTTGCGACCCTGGTCCTGACGGCGGGCCCGGCGCACGCGCTGACAAAGGACGACCCGGTGATTCCGTTCGTCAATCTGGACCGTTTCGAGGTGCATGACGCCGACGGCGACCGGCCGCTGGTGTGGAAGGGCTCGGCGGGCCTGTCCGGCGATCTCTGGGGTCTGAACCTGACCAGCGAGGGCGAACGCCTGGACGGTGTAACCGGGGAAGGCGAGGTACAGGTGCGCGTGCGCCGGGCCCTGAGCGCCTTCTGGAACCTGGAGTTCGGCTGGCGCCGGGACGTCCGGCCCCGGCCCCAACGGGACTGGGCCGCGCTCGGGCTCGAAGGGGTTCTGCCCTATCACATCGAAACCGAGTTTTCGGTCTACGCGGACGATGCCGGTGACACCGCCGCGCGGCTGGAGGCGCACCATGAACTGCGCTTCACCCAGCGGCTGGTGCTGCGCTCGGCGCTGGAGCTGGACGCCTATGGTCAGGACGATCTCCCGCGCGGGCAGGGCTCCGGACTGGCGCACCTGGAGGCCGGGCTGCGACTGGGCTACGAGCTCCGGCGCGAGATCACCCCCTATGTGGGGGTGGAGTATCAGCGGGTCTACGACGATACGGCCGATCTGCACCGGGCCGCCGGCGAGGACCTGGTCGACTCCGTGCTCGTGGGCTGGGTGCGGATGTGGTAGTAGCAGGCTGTTGAAAAACCCCTTGCGTTCTCTGTC
>CAZHGU010000281.1:0-2971 GCA_964532105.1 uncultured Alcanivorax sp.
CTCCAAGGGAAGCCTCATGCCTCAATCACCAATGATTCGACAGCACAGGGCACCGTGGGTGTGCCCCGGAATATTGCCGCCAAAGCGGAGCGTGCGGTGGCCTGCATGGACAACGAGCAGTGGTGGGGTGTGCCCAGGGCCATACGCGCGGCTCTGTGGAATACCCTGCCGGGCATGAAACCGGAAGGCGCGGATGCCTGGGCAACCCTGGAGAAATCCGTGGACCAGGGTTTTGAAAATGGTGTTCGACTGCCCAGCGCGCTCTATGTCATGGCGGCGCAGGGCGTAAACGACAATGAGCGGATGCGTAAAGGTATTCGCGAGTTCGCCAATCGGGATTTCGAGCCCAATCCGGAATACCGGATGCTGGATGCCATTGCGCAATCACAGATCCGTGCCGTGTCCGATCAAATGTGGACCGAGGCGACCGGGCAACGTACGCCCGTGGGTGGACTCGGTACTTTCTGGGACGACCAGGAAGAAGAATCGGACGAAGGTATCGAAGATCTCCTTTAACACAGAGGTAAACAGAAATGAATTTGCACTTGATGCGCACAATTTCGGGGCTTCTCCTTCTGGCCCTGTTGCCGGTAATGGCTCCGGCGGCGGAAAAACGCTCGGTCTGTGTGTTCGATATCATCGGCACCTCCGGTGATCAGTACAACATCATGACGGACTTCAAGACGGCCGCCCTGCAACAGGGCTACCGTCTGGAGCTCAGGGCGTTCACCAACGAACGGATCGCGGCCGAGAATCTGTCTTCCGGCCAGTGCGATGCCGCCGCGCTTACCGGAATCCGGGCCAAGCGGTTCAACAAGTACAGCGGTAGCATCGACTCCATCGGCTCGATCCCGAATTATGACGTCATGCGCATGGCCATGAGGGTGCTGGGCAGCAACAACGAGTCCGTCAATGAGAATCTGCACCGGAACGGCTATCGCGTCATGGGCGTGATGCCCATGGGTGCGGCCTACCTGTTCGTCAAGGACAAGGAGATCGACAACGTGGATGCGCTGGCGGGCAAGTCCATCGCGGTCATGGAGTATGACGAGAGTCAGGCCCGCATGGCCCGGCGCGTGGGCATGTCGCCGGTGCTTTCCGATATCACCAATTTCGCCGGACGCTTCAACAATGACGTGGTGGATATTGCCTTTGCGCCCCTGGCGGCCTACAAGCCCCTGGAGCTGTACAAGGGCATGAAGCCCGACGGCGGTATTGTGGATTATGTGTTGGGCCAGCTCTCGCTGCAGTTCGTGGGCTATGAGGAGAAATTCTCACCGGAGTTCGCGGCCTGGGCACGTTCCTGGTTTGCCGACGAGGGCTACGAGCGGGCCATAAGCATTATCGAGAACTCCCGCGAGTCGATCCCGGATGATCGCTGGATCCGGATCTCGGAAGAGGATAACGCCCGCTACAACGAGATGATGCGCGAGGCCCGTGTGGCCATGACCGGCGACGGCCTGTTCGACAAGGAGATGATGACCCTGTTACGCCGAATTCGTTGCGAGGTGGACAGCGGCCGGGCCGAATGCTCGGATCAGAAAGAGATCTACAGTAACTGAGGCACCACCCCGGGCGTGGCAGGACCCGGGGCTATGCCTGTAGCAAGCGCTCGATTTCGGCGGTGGTGCGCGGACGCACCACGCGCGCTGCTTCTTGCCCGTCCTGCAGCAGGATCAGGGTGGGCCAGCGCTTGACGCCGAAGGCACGGCCGAGCGGTCTGCCCTTGCCATCATATACCTTGATATGGGGCAGTTCCGGCCGTTGCGACAGCACCTCCTGCACGGCCGGTGCGGCTTCGCGGCAGTGTCCGCACCAGGGGGCGCCGAACTCCAGCAAGGCCCGACCCGGCAGTTTGTCAATCTCTTCCGGGCCGGGTTCGTCCGCCGAATAGTCCGGATTGAAGCCGTGGGTACAGGCTTTCATGGCGACTTCCCGTTATTTCTGTTGTAAAACGGGTTCGAAATGCCCCATGAAGTGCCCCAGGTGCTCGTCGTCCAGGTTGCGCAGCACCTTGTGAATGACCGCATGCACGGCCTTCTTGGTGCCGTCGATGCTGGCGTCCAGGGACTTGCGCAGCACATAACCGATCTTGACTTCATGGGCGTTGCGCAGGAAGAAGTTCTCGATAATACCGTCGGTGATGCCGTCCATGACGCGGTCCATCCGGTCCAGCTCCTGAGAACCGCGCTGCCGGGCGCAGGCCTCGGCGGTCTGGCGGAATTCGTCCGCGAAGGATTTTTCCACCGGAAAGGCCATCCGGGCCTGCCCGTCTTCCGTTTGTTCCGCCGGCCAGTACATTTCCCGTACATTGGCGGCCACGGGCGCCAGTTCTTCCGGGGTCTTTTTCTTGTAGATCTGGTGGGTAAGCATGTTCGATGCCTTGCCGGCGGTGGAAATGGCGAAATCGATCACCCGCACCTGGGTATTGGACAATTCCAGGAACTCCCGCGGTTCGGCCAGGAAGAGGTTCAGCAGCCGGTCGGTAAGATGGTTCATCATGGAGATGAAGTGATCGGCCGCAGCGCGCTCGCGATTGTCGACCGCCCGCAGAAAGGTCTCCAGGTTCTGCACCAGTTCGTCCGTTGCGGTCACGGCAATGTAGTCGGTCATGAAAAGTGCTCCGTCTTCTTTTTGGGGTTTGGCTTGAACTCGGTTGTCGGCACCGGAAAGGTGCTCTGGTCGTTCAGGTTTTCAGCCGGTAACCGGTGCGGAAGATCCAGCTGACCACGAACAGACACAGCACCAGAAAGCCGGCGGTCATGCCCAGGCTCAGGCCCACGGGCACGTCCGCGGTGCTGTAGAAGCTCCAGCGGAAGCCGCTGATCAGATAGACCACCGGATTGAACAGGGTCACGGTCTGCCAGAACTCGGGCAGCATCTTGATGGAGTAGAAGCTGCCGCCCAGAAAGGCGAGAGGCGTGACGATCAGCAGCGGAATGAGCTGAAGCTGTTCAAAGCCTTCCGCCCA
>CAZHGU010000282.1:0-2954 GCA_964532105.1 uncultured Alcanivorax sp.
TCTATCAGGGCGGCGTGGCCGACATGCGCTATTCCATCTCCAATACGGCCGAATATGGTGACTTTACCCGGGGCTCGCGCATCATCACCGAGGAAACCCGCAAGGAAATGCGCAAGATCCTGACCGAGATCCAGAATGGCGAATTTGCGAAAGAATTCGTCCTGGAGAATCAGGCGGGCGCGCCGACGCTCAAGGCCCGGCGCCGCATGGCACGCGAGCACCTGATCGAGAGCACGGGCGAGCGCCTTCGGGGCATGATGCCCTGGATGAAGGCCAGCAAGATTATCGACAAGGACAAGAACTGAGCCTGCCGGTTCAGTCCCTGAGCGCGGCCCGCGGGCCGCGCTTTTTGATTCCGCGGCCGCTGCGCCGGGCTGGAAGGGGGACGGTGCGAGAGGTGACGTCATGAGTGAAGAGCCGGACCTGGAGCCGGAAGACGACGACTGGTTCGAGGTAATTGAATCGCGCCAGGGCGCGCGGCGGCGCGGTGTTTATCTGCTGCCCAACCTGTTCACCACGGGGGCGCTGTTCGCCGGATTCTACGCCATCGTCGCGGCCATGAACGGCCTGTTCGAGCAGGCCGCGCTGGGCATTATCGTGGCCGGCATCCTGGACGGCCTGGACGGCGGAGTGGCGCGACTGACCAATACCCAGAGCGAGTTTGGTGCCCAGTATGATTCGCTGTCCGACTGCGTCGCTTTCGGCGTGGCGCCGGGGCTCGTGGCTTATGCCTGGGGGCTGACGACGCTCGGCAAGGTGGGCTGGGCGGCCGCTTTCCTTTATGTTGCCTGTGCGGCCCTGCGCCTGGCGCGTTTCAATGTCCAGGCGGATGAAACCGACAAGCGTTTTTTCGTGGGCCTGCCCAGCCCCACGGCCGCCGGCACCGTGGCCGTGCTGGTCTGGCTGGGCGCTACCCGGGGGTTCACGGGGGATGATCTGCCCTGGGTGGTAGCGCTGGTGACCGCCGGGCTGGGACTGCTGATGGTGTCTTCAGTCCCTTTCCATTCCTTTAAGGAATTCAATATCGGCCGCGTGCCCTTTCGGGTGCTGCTGGGCGTAATCGTGCTTTTCGCGGTCGTCTTTGTGGATCCGCCGGTGGTGTTGCTGGCCGTGGCCGTGGCCTATATCGCGGCCGGACTGGGCATGGCCGGCTTGCGGTGGTGGCGTCGCGGAGCTGCATTGCCATGGCGGAACTGACGGTAACGAATCCGCTTACGCGGGAAACGCTCTATACCCTGGCGTCGGCCGACGATGCGGAAACCGGTGCGGCTTTCAATCGGGCGAAAAAGGCCTCCGCACGCTTGCACGAGACGAGCGTGGCGGATCGTCTGGCGGCAATCCGGACGCTGGTCGGCTGGTTGCAGACCGAGCGGGAGTGGCTGCTGGATCGCATTGTCGCCGAGTCCGGACGCTGCCGCACCGATGCCATGATTTCCGATCTATTCCAGCTCACCGAGGACTGCGAGTGGCTGCTGCGCAACGCGCGGACCGTGCTTCGGGATCAGAAAGTGTCCACGCCCGTAACCCTGTTGGGCAAGCAGTCCCGGGTGGTGCACGCGCCCCATGGCGTGGTGCTGGTGATCTCGCCCTGGAATCTGCCCCTGGCCATCGGTATGACCGCGGCCATGTTCGCCTTCGCCGCGGGCAATGCGGTCATTCTGAAACCCTCCGAGCATACTCCCATGGCGGATGTGCTGGAGCGGATCCGGACCCTGCACCCCCTGCTGGACGAAGCCCTCCAGGTGGTGCACGGCGACGGAGCCGTGGGTGCGGCCCTGGTGGATCGGCGTCCGGATCATATCGTCTTTACCGGTAGCCTCAAGACCGGTCGGGCCATACTGGGGCAGGCGGCGCCGCTGATGATCCCGGTCACCCTGGAGCTGGGTTCGCGGGATCTGATGCTGGTATTCGACGACGCGGACTGCGAACGAGCGGTGAATGCGGCCGCCTGGGGCAATCTTCATAACAGCGGTCAGAGCTGTACCGCCGTGGAACGGGTCCTGGTACAACAGGATCTGTATGAACCCTTTGTGCGCGGACTGTGTCAGCTGCTGGAGGAAGCGCGCACCGGGGTAGGCGCGGACGCGGAACTGGGCGTGCCCACCACGGATTTCCAGATGCGTCATATCGAAGAACTGGTCGAGGAAGCACGGCAGGCGGGGGCGCAGGTGCATTGCGGCGGACGGCGCAGTGACTGTGGCCGCTATTATCTGCCCACCCTGTTGACCGATGTGCCGAACGACGCGCGGATTCTGGCCGAGGAGATCTTCGGTCCGGTGGTTGTGGTGGAAGCCTTCGCCGCCGAGGGCGAGGCGGTGGAGCGTCATAACCGGCGGGATTGCGGTCTCAGCACCAGTGTCTTTACCCGCGACCGGCAGCGGGCGCGGCGACTGGAGCGCCGCCTGGAGACGGGCAGCCTCAACATCAACAATGTGATGCTTACCGAAGGCAATCCCGGACTACCCTTCGGCGGAGTGAAATACTCGGGCTATGGGCGCATGAAGGGGGCAGAGGGGCTGCTGGGCATGACGGTGTCCCGGGCCGTGCTCAGCGATTTTTCCCGGGCGCCGGCCGAGCCCAACTGGCATCCCTATTCCATGGCCAAACTGGGGTTGCTGGGGCGCCTGCTGGATGCCGTCACCCGCCGCGGTCCCGGGAAATGGATCCGGCTGGTCCGGGTCGGGCTGGCGGTGGAGGGGCAGCTCCGCCGGGACCGGCGCAATCGGTAGTCGCAAGGCTTGCCAGACTCCCCGTGGAGAGCCCATAATAATAGGCCCCCCTGACGGAACGGGGGCGGCTGTTCAAAACCTGAACGGCCGCTGAAAGTGGCGCTCGAATCTTGTTGACTTACAGGGATTCGCGACTAGAATACGCGCCACATTGACGGCATGGCCGTCACGCTCTTTCACAATTCAGGCAGACAAACGTGTGGGCGCTGTTTGGTGTTGATGGAT
>CAZHGU010000283.1:0-2940 GCA_964532105.1 uncultured Alcanivorax sp.
CGTTGGGTCGGATGTTAAGACGCCCCGCGAACACGCCTTCGATTCCGAAACGCTGTTTTTCATTGATGACAGTGCGCTGCACAGGGCGGATTTGGCCAGCGGCGGGAGCTATTCCGAAATCGACAGCCGGTCTGTTGATGAGGCTGCCATAGGGCAACAGCTTTATCGAGTTATCGTCACGCCGGATCATGTGGCGTGGTTCTATCCTACGAGCACGTCGAATACCCGGTTGGTCGTTTATGAGCGCAGTGACTTAACGGCGGCTCCCGAAGTTGAAGATCTGGGGAATGTACAGATGACCGTCAACCCCCCCATCCTGCGGCGCACGGGCGGCTGGCTGTTCTACAGCCGGATTGACCCCAGTGATGGCAGGCCGGTGGCGGTGGCGCGGAAAGCTGACGGCAGCAGCACCGAGACGTTCGACGACGCGCAGTGGCTGGGCGGAAGCAGTAACCAGGTGGCGGCGGATCTGACCAACAGCTTTGAAGTGGCACACATGGCCCAGGGTGTAACCGGTATCGGCAGTATGGCCGGCGCCTCCATCAAGAGTGTGCCCGGGAATGCGCCCGGTTCAGGCACGGTGGATCATGGCGACCTGCCGTCGGATGTCCAGAGTGCGCAGCTGATGCCGCTGGGCATGGGTTCGAACCGCCTGCTCCAGGTGATGGCCGGTTCTTCGACCAATTTGACCCAGGAGGTCCATTTCTTTGACAGCACGGAGTCGGGTTCGCTGACGCAGGTGGATCCGGATGATGGTAATGATCACGCTCCGGTGCCGTTCTTCTGATCCAGCCTGCCCCCGGGACAGGGAAGTCCCGGGGCGCTTCCTCCTGGCGCTACCCGCGCATTGCTTTCACAAACTCTCTCGCAACCCCGAAGCCCGCCAGGTCGGGTGCTGGATAGCGTTGTGCGCCACGGCCGGGTTGGGGGCGAGCAGGGTGAAATGCTCCCTGGCTCGGGTAATCGCCGTGTAGAGCAGTTCGCGGGTGACCACCGGGTTGTCGCGTTCGGGCAGGATCACGGCGGTGTGGGTGAACTCCGAGCCCTGGGACTTGTGCACCGTCATGGCGTAGACGGTGTCCACGCGGTCCAGGCGGCTGGGCAGCACCAGGCGGATGTCGCCCGTCGGCAGCTGAAAGGCCACGCGCAGGCGGCTGGTGCCGTCCTCGTCCGGTACAGCCAGGGTGATGCCCACGTCGCCGTTCATCAGGCCCAGCTGGTAGTCGTTGCGGGTGATCATGACCGGGCGGCCTTCGTACCAGCCCTCGGCCCGGTTGATCCGGCCGGCATGTTCCAGCGCGGCGGCGATGCGCCGGTTGAGCCCGTCCACGCCCGCCGGGCCGTGGCGCAGGGCGCACAGCAGCTGGAATTCGGTAAAGGCCCGGAGCACTGCTTTAGCCCAATGGTCGATGGCTTCCGGGTCCGCCGTGGCCGGGCGCTGTTGTTTGATGGTGTTCAGATAGGGCGTATAGCTGGTGACGCAGAGCTGTTCCAGCTGTGTGTCATGGATGTTCCTGAGTCCGGGCCGGTCCAGGTCCGGGTAATTGTCCTGCCAGATGTGGTCGGCCTGTTCGGCGTCGCCTGCATTGACCGCGCGGGCCAGGGCGCCGATTCCGCTGGCGGCGCCGAAGCGGTGGCTGAAGCGGAGCATGGTGGTCTGCTGGGCCAGTTCGCCGCCGTTGCCTTGCCAGGCCTGGAGATCCTCGCCGGTGTGTTCGCGCACCCATTCGATGGTGCCGGGTTGATACAGCCCCTGGTCGGCGTCGTGGCAGAGATCACCCATGACGGCGCCGGCTTCCACCGAGGCGAGCTGATCCTTGTCGCCCAGCAGCACCAGCCGGGTCTGCGGGCGCAGGGCCTGGAGCAGGCTGGCCATCATTTCCAGATCGATCATGCTGGCTTCGTCCACCACCACCAGATCCGCGTGGAGCGGGTTGTGCCGGTCATGGCGGAAATGCCGGCTGTCCGGACGGCGCCCGAGCAGCTTGTGCAGGGTGGTGGGCTGCGCCGGGATCTCCTCGCGCACGTTTTCGTCCACGTCCAGATTCGCCACGGCCTCGCCAATGGATTCCGACAGGCGCGCGGCGGCCTTGCCCGTGGGCGCGGCCAGCTTGATGCGCAGGGGCCGGTCGTTTTCCAGGGCGGCGGACTGCATGAGCCCGAGCAGTTTCACCACCGTGGTGGTCTTGCCCGTGCCCGGGCCGCCGGTAATGACGGTGAGCGCCGAGCGGGTGGCCAGGGCGCAGGCGATCTTCTGCCAGTTCGGTTCCGATGCGGCCGGGCCGAACAGGCGCTCCAGCCGGCCGTGCAGATCGGCGGGCGGATCAAAGCGGACATTCAGCCGGGCGCGGATTTCTTCGGCGACGGTTTGTTCGTATTGCCAGTAGCGGCGCAGATAAAGGCGGTTGTTTTCCAGCACCAGCGGGGCATTGCCCGCGCCTTCGTCCACCACGGCCGAAGCCCGGAGTGCTTCACGCAGCGTGGCGGTGTCCGCGCCGGCCAGGATTTCGGACAGCGCCGGCGCGTCCGTGTCCGCGTCATTGTCGCTGGCCAGCAGTGCGTCCGGTTCCCGGTTGAGCCGGCCCAGATCCAGACAGATATGACCGCTGCCCAGTTGCTGGCTGGTCAGGGTTGCCAGCAACAGAACATTCGGTTCGGTCTCGCCGCCTTCCTGCTGGAGAAAACGCGCCAGGGCGATATCCAGTGGTCGTACGCGGCCGGCTTGTTGCCATTCGCCGAGGACGGTAAAGACTTCTTCATCGGTGCCGGTGTCAGGCCGCATATCGGTTCCGGTTATCAAAATTTTTGTAGGAGCGGCGGCCCCCGCCGCGAAGATTTCCAGAGACTCTGGAACGGGGTCGCGGCCGGGGCGGCCGCTCCTACAGGGGATTGCAATCTTTTCAGGCATCGGCTGCCGCTTTCCTGATTCGGTGATCGCCG
>CAZHGU010000284.1:0-2939 GCA_964532105.1 uncultured Alcanivorax sp.
CCGCGACTCACCTGCTCCATGCCGCACTCAAGCGGGAGCTGGGTGATCATGTTCAGCAGAAGGGCTCGCTGGTAGCGCCGGAGTATCTGCGTTTCGATTTCTCTCACGGGCAACCACTGACGCCGGAGCAACTGCGTGAAATCGAGTCCGTGGTCAATCGCCAGATCCTGGCGAACACGCCGGTGGAAACACGGATGATGTCACTGGACGAGGCCCGGCAGGATGGTGCCGTGGCGCTGTTCGGCGAAAAATACGCCACCGAGGTGCGTGTACTCAGCATGGGCGAGGAAGGTTTCTCCAAGGAACTGTGCGGTGGCACCCATGTCAGCCGTACCGGCGATATCGGCCTGTTCCGGATTACCGACGAGAGCGCCTCGGCGGCCGGTGTGCGCCGGCTGGAGGCCGTGACCGGCGAAGCGGCGCTGGAAACCCTGGCGGAGCAGGACAGCCGTCTCGAGCGTGTGGCCGCCGCCGCGCGCGCCCACCCGGAACAGGCCGCCGAACGGGTGGAGCAGATGGCCGAGCGCCTGCGCGAGCAGGACAAGGAAATCGAGCGGCTCAAGCAGAAGCTCGCCTCGGGCGCCGGCGGTGATCTGGCCGCCCGGGCCGAGGACATCAACGGCGTCCGGGTGCTGGCCACGCAGGTGGAAGGCGCGGACGGCAAGACCCTGCGTACCACCCTGGACAAGCTCAAGGACAAGCTGGGCTCGTCCGTGATCCTGCTGGCGGCGGCCGATGACGACAAGGTTTCGCTGGTGGCGGGTGTGACGAAGGATCTTACCGAGCAGTTCAACGCCGGCGAGCTGGTGCGCCATGTGGCTGAACAGGTGGGCGGCAAGGGCGGCGGCCGCCCCGACATGGCTCAGGGCGGCGGCAACAACCCTCAAGCCCTGCCGGACGCGCTGGCGTCCGTGTCCGGCTGGATAGCTGAAAAGCAGACCTGAAACTGCTATGCTCGCTCGCCTTTTCAACCGCACGAAGTAGTCCTTATGGCCCTGATCGTACAGAAATACGGCGGTACCTCGGTGGGCACCGTCGAGCGCATCCAGGCGGTGGCGGAACGCGTCAAGCGCTTCCGTGACCGCGGGGATCAGGTGGTGGTGGTTGTGTCCGCCATGAGCGGCGAGACCAACCGCCTGCTGGAGATGGCCAACGCCATCAGCACCGAGCCCGATCCCCGGGAAATGGATGTGCTGGTCTCCACCGGTGAGCAGGTCACCATCGCGCTGCTGTCCATGGCCCTGCAGCAGAACGGCGTGGAGGCGCGTTCCTATACCGGCTCCCAGGCGCGCATTGTCACGGACAACACCTATACCAAGGCGCGCATTCAGGATATCGATCAGCAACGCATGCGCGAGGATCTGGATGACGGCCAGGTGGTCGTGGTGGCCGGCTTCCAGGGCGTCGACAACGAGGGCAACATCACCACCCTGGGCCGGGGCGGCAGTGATACCACGGCCGTGGCGCTGGCGGCGGCGCTCAAGGCGAACGAATGCCAGATCTATACGGACGTGGACGGTGTCTATACCTCGGATCCGCGCGTGGTGGACAATGCCCGGCGGCTGGATACCATCACCTGTGAGGAAATGCTGGAACTGGCCAGCCTGGGTGCCAAGGTGCTGCAAATCCGCGCGGTGGAGTTTGCCGGCAAGTACGGCGTGCCGCTGCGGGTCATGTCGAGTTTCGAGGACGGACCCGGAACCCTGATTACCGTCGATGACGAGGTGGACGATATGGAAAAGCCGGTTATTTCCGGGATCGCGTTCACGCGCGATGAGGCCAAGCTCACCATTCGGGGCGCGCCCGATATTCCCGGCGTGGCCTACAAGATTCTCGGGCCCATTGGCGAGGCCAATATCGAGGTGGACATGATTGTCCAGAACGTGGGCGTGGACGGGTCCACGGACTTCACCTTTACCGTGCACCGCAACGACTTCGAGCGCGCGCAGGAAATTCTCGAGGCTTCCGGCCGTGAAATGGGCGCGCGCGAAGTCATGGGGAACGACAAGATCGCAAAAGTGTCTCTGGTGGGTGTGGGCATGCGTTCGCATGCCGGCGTGGCCAGCAAGATGTTCGAGGTACTGGGCCAGGAGGGCGTCAATATCGAGGCCATATCCACCTCCGAGATCAAGGTTTCGCTGGTGATTGCCGAGAAATACCTGGAGCTGGCCGTACGTGCCCTGCATGCGGCGTTCGAGCTGGATCAGGAGCCGACGGAGTCCGAGGAGGGATAGGCGGACAAGACACCGGAATCGTTTTTTTGCATAATGTTTACATTCGGCGGTCGGTCGGCGGACCTGGAGTACCCCCACGGGATGTGGCGGGGTAGGCAAGCGCCGGCGCCGGATTTGCGCTCACCTGCAAGGACTATGGAGGAAATGGACGATGCTGATTTTGACGCGTCGAGTAGGCGAAACCCTGATGGTCGGCGATGACATCACCGTCACCGTGCTCGGGGTCAAGGGCAACCAGGTCCGGCTGGGTGTGAATGCACCCAAGGATGTGGCTGTACACCGCGAGGAAATCTACCTGCGCATCCAGGGCGAGAAATCCCCGGATAGCGAGTAGAAATGCCGGCCGCGGCTTGCACGCCTTGGACCCGAAAAAGGCGGCACCCCCGGTGGCCGCCTTTTTCATGGAACTCACGCATGGTTGTGTTGCCCAGAATCTGGACAGCAAGGCCATGAAAGGTTGCAAATCGGCCCCAGCTGTGAACAATTGGCGGCCGGCTGCATTAGCTGATAGTGGCCAACAATCAGTTTTCCCGGAGAGGTGGGTGAGTGGCTGAAACCAGCTCCCTGCTAAGGAGCCATACGCATTGCGCGTATCGAGGGTTCGAATCCCTCCCTCTCCGCCACCCATAAAAAACCCCGGCCCTGCCGGGTTTTTTTATGGGTGGCGGAGAGGGAGGCCGTGATGAGAACCCTCCGTTCGACCAA
>CAZHGU010000285.1:0-2659 GCA_964532105.1 uncultured Alcanivorax sp.
CCTCCGGAAAATTCAGTCAGTGACTTTCCGGTCGTCATCTGGGAAACTCCGATTCAAACGAGTGTTTGATTCCGCCCGCGCGGAGCCCCAACCCTGAACGCCGGAGCCGCCATGATTGATTGGACCGAACAGCAGCAGATGATCCAGAAGATGGTACGCGATTTCGTGGAAAAGGAAGTCGTGCCCAACCTGGACGATATCGAATACAACGGCGTGCCGCCCTACGACATCCTGCGCAAGATGGTGCAGACCTTCGGCCTCGACGTGATGGCGAAGCAGAATTTCGACAAGCAGATCGCGAAGGAAAAGGCGAAGGCCGCGGGCGAGGCATCGGACGAGTCGGAAGACAAGGACGATGACGGCGCCAGCGGTTCGGCGGGCGAGCAGGCCGCCATGCAGATGATCCCCATTATCGAGCTGTGCCGGCACGCCCAGGGGCTGGTTACCGCCATGGGCGTATCCATGGGCCTGACCGGCGGCGCCATCATGGGCAAGGGCACCACCGAGCAGAAGGAGCGCTGGGCGCTGCCGTTGCTGACCCTGGAGAAAGTGGGTGCCTGGGCCATTTCCGAGCCCAATGCCGGCTCGGACGCCTTCGGTCAGATGAAGACCCTGGCCAAACGCGATGGCGACGGCTATGTCATCAACGGCTCCAAGACCTGGATTACCAACGGCCCCTATGCGGACACCATTGTGCTGATCTGCAAGCTGGACGAGGACGGCGTCGCCCCGGAAGACCGCAAGATCGTTTCGTTCATCCTGGATTCGGGCATGGAGGGGCTGGAACAGTCCGCGCCCTTCAAGAAGATGGGCATCGGCTCCTCGCCTACCGGCGAACTCTTCCTGAACGATGTCAAAGTGGGCAAGGACCGCTTGCTGGGCGGCTCCGAGGAAGGCTATGGCCGCTCCGGCGCCAAGGCCACCTTCATGCAGGAGCGCGCGGGCGTGGCCGCCATGGCCTGGGGCATTGTGGACCGGGCTCTGGAGCTGAGTGTCAACTACGCCAACGAACGCCACCAGTTCGGCCGCGCCATCGGCGAGAACCAGCTGATCCAGCTCAAGCTGGCGAAGATGGAAGTGGCTCGAATGAACCTCCAGAACATCGTGTTCCGCTACATCGAAATGGTGAGCGAGGGCCGGCAGATGACCATGGCCGAAGCCTCGGCCATGAAACTCTACGCCGCCCAGACCGCCATGGAGGTGTCCACCGAGGCGGTCCAGGTCTTCGGCGGCTTCGGCTATATGCGCGAATCGCGCGTGGAGCAGCTCATGCGCGACGCCAAGATCCTGCAGATCTATGCCGGCACGGACGAAATGCAGGTGACCGCCATTGCCCGGGATCTGCTCGCCCGGGCCTGACCCGCAAGGCCCCGGCCACGCGGCCGGGGCGCCGTTGGCAGGCGCGCCCGCTCCGTCTGTCGCTCTAATCCTTGCGGACCAGAACGAAGGTACTAAAATACGACTTCCTTCGTACAGGTCTGCAGTATCATGTCCATCTTTCGTTATCGTGCGGATATCCCGGCCGTTTTGTTGGTGCTGGCGGTGCTGGCCGCCCAGCTGGTGATCTTCTTTGGCGTGGACAGCCATGCCGCCGCGCTGGGCTGGGTGGTGCTGTTGTCCGTGGTGCAGGTCTCCGCGGGCGCCATCTGCCACAACCATCACCATGTCCACACCTTCAACAAGCGTTGGCTGAACCGGCTCTATGAGTGCGTGCTCTATCTGCAGACCGGCACCAGTCCGCTGAGCTGGACCCTGCACCACAATATCGGCCACCACGGGCACTACCTGACGCCGGAGGAAGATCCTTCCGGGTGGCGCCACGCCGACGGCCGCCCCATGGGGCGTCTTTATTACGTGCTCTACAACACGGCCCGGATCTACCCCGAAATTCGCCGGATCGGCCAGGGGCATCCCGAGCTCTACCGCCGCTTCAAGCGCCTGTTTGTACTCGCCAACCTGCCGCTGCTGGTGCTGGCGCTGATTGATCCGGTGCGCACCCTGGTGGTGTTCGTGCTGCCCATGATCGGCCAGCTGCTGGTGCTGCTGGACAATACCTATGGCCAGCATGCCGGCACGGGCACCGAGGACCACTACCAGGCCTCGCGCAATGTGGAAATGCGGCTGTACAACCTCAGCTCCTGGAATCTCGGCTATCATACGGCGCACCACCTGCATCCCGGGGTGCACTGGAGCCGGCTACCCGAGCTGCACCGGCGGATCCGCCACCGGATTCCCGAAGAATTGATCGTCAACACCTGGCTGCTGCAATGGCAGCCGGGGCGCGAGGCACGCGAGGCCAATCAATCCCCATGAAGCGGTTGTACATTCCGGCCCTGGTGATGCTGCTGATTGCCGGTGCGGCCCGGGCGGAGGGCAGGCACTGCTATGTGCTCTGGGAAGCGCAGTGCTTCGAAGTCCATGACGCGCAGAACCGGGATATCACCCATCATCTGCTCATGACCGACGGCCCGATCCGGCTCGAGGTTCAAGCTGATAGCTGCGATGCCGAAGCCCCCGTGCTGCAGGAGAAGCCGAGACAGGCCCTGCTGGACGCCTTCAACGAGCGCATGGCCGATATCGACGGCTGTGACCCCCTGGAAGAACTCAAGAGCCGGGCCTCGGAGCAGGCCGAGCCGCTGGTGGAGCGCTTTCAGCGCCT
>CAZHGU010000285.1:2669-2923 GCA_964532105.1 uncultured Alcanivorax sp.
GCCGACCAAGCGCAGGAAGGTGCATCTTGTGGATCCGCCCGAGGCCGGGTCCTGAGGGCCGTACGGCGACCCGGCTCACCAAACTCTTACCGGGCAGGCTTCAGGGTGGTGGCGTGACAGGCATGGGTAGCCCGGATACTGGGCCAAAACGCTCGGCATAGCCCCCTCGAAGTTTATCAGGCGCCGAGGAGCCAAGCTTCAAACCGTGGTTCATGATCCAGAGCCAGGGCTTACCATACCTGTCGGCTCGCAAA
>CAZHGU010000286.1:0-2901 GCA_964532105.1 uncultured Alcanivorax sp.
GCCGCGGCGGAGTCGCCATCGATGGAGCCGAAGTTGCCCTGGCCGTCGACCAGCGTATAGCGCAGCGAGAACGGCTGCGCCATGCGCACAATGGTGTCGTAGACGGCGGAGTCGCCGTGGGGGTGGTACTTACCGATGACGTCGCCCACTACGCGGGCGGACTTCTTGTAGGCCTTGTTCCAGTCATTGCCCAGCTCGTGCATGGCATAGAGCACGCGCCGATGCACCGGCTTGAGTCCGTCGCGCACGTCCGGCAAAGCGCGCCCCACGATCACGCTCATGGCGTAATCCAGATAGGACTGCTTGAGTTCTTCCTCGATGTTGACCGGTGTAACTTCTCTGGCGAGGTCCGTCATGGTGTTCTTGCTGCCCCCTGGTTTCCGTGCGTCCCGTGCGGTCCGGCCCGAAAAGGCGTAATCGTACCATATCCGCGACCCCGGACTCCCACCCCTGGCAGACTGTTGAAAACCCCGTGCGTGCACGAACTTGCCCGCCACTGGACACAACCCGGCCCGAGAGGGACGGCAGGCCCCCAAAGCCGGCCTTGTCCGCTATACTGCGCCCGCTGATTTGGGCCGACCCGAGGTTGCTGTCATGACACAGACACCGGCCGCCGCCGACCTGGCGGTGCATGCCCGCTGGGTGATTCCGGTGGAAGGTTCCGAGCGCGTGCTCGACCACCACGCGGTGATCGTGCGCGACGGCCAGATCGCCGATGTGCTGCCCTCGGAGCAGGCGGGCGCGCGCTGGCAGGCCGCCGAAACCGTGAAACTGGACCGCCACGCGCTCATCCCCGGGCTGGTCAATGCCCATACCCATGCCGCCATGAGCCTGTTCCGGGGCCTGGCCGACGACCTGCCGCTGATGACCTGGCTGGAAGAGCACATCTGGCCGGCGGAGGGCCGGTGGATGAGCGAGCCCTTTGTGGCCGACGGTACCCGCCTGGCGGCGGCGGAGATGATCCGCGGCGGCACCACCTGTTTCGGGGACATGTACTTCTTCCCCGACACCATCGCCCGGGTGAGTCTGGAAACGGGCATCCGCGCGGCCATCTTCACCGGCATCCTGGATTTCCCCACGCCCATGGGCAACGGACCCGAGGATTACCTGCGCGCGGCCGTCGACGCCGCCGACACCTGGCGCCACGAACCGCGCATCACCATCGGTTTCGGCCCCCACGCGCCCTATACCGTCTCGGACGCGCCGCTGGAGAAAGTACGCACCTATGCGGCGGAGCTGGACGCACCCATCATGATGCATGTGCACGAAACCGCCGAAGAGGTGCAGCAAGCAGTGGAGGCCACGGGCGAGCGGCCGCTGGAACGCCTGCACCGGCTGGGGCTGTTGTCGCCGCGTTTCATGGCCGTGCACATGACCGATCTGAGCGAAGACGAAATCGAGCTCGCCCGCGAGACGGGCATTCATGTCACGCACTGCCCGGAATCGAACATGAAGCTGGCGAACGGCTTCTGCCGGGTGGAGCAGCTCCGTCAGTCCGGCGTCCATATGGCGCTGGGCACGGACGGGGCGGCGAGCAACAATGATCTGGACATGATCGGCGAGATGCGCACCGCCGCGCTGCTGGGCAAGTCCGTGGCCCATGACCCCAGCGCCCTGCCGGCGGCGGCGGTGCTGGAAATGGCGACGCTGGGCGGAGCGCACTCGCTGGGCCTGGAGCAGCAGATCGGCTCCCTGGTACCGGGCAAGCAGGCGGACATGGCGGCCATCGATCTGGGCGAGCCCGAGACCCAGCCGCTCTATGATCCGCTGGCACAGATCATCTATGCCGCCACGCGCTCCCAGGTGAGCCATACCTGGGTGGCGGGCCAGTGCCTGATGAACCGGCGCGAGCTGACCACCATCAACCCGGAGCGGCTGCAACAGGACGTCACCCGCTGGAATCACCGGATCGCGGAGGACGGCGATGAATGAGCCGCGCAATGTGGACGACCAGGAAATCGCCAAGTTCAGCGAACTGGCCGAGCGCTGGTGGGATCCGGACGGCGAGATGCGCCCGCTGCACGACATCAATCCGCTGCGGCTGAACTATATCGACGAGGCCGCGCCCCTGCCCGGGCGCACGGCCCTGGACGTGGGCTGCGGCGGCGGTCTGGTGTCCGAGGGCATGGCCCGCCGGGGCGCGGAGGTGACCGGCATTGATCTGGGCGAGGCGCCGCTGGCCGCGGCCCGGTTGCATGCCCAACAGGAAGGAATCGAGGTGGAGTACTGGCAGGTAGCGGTAGAGGATCTCGCCGCCGAACGTCCGGAGCACTATGATCTGGTGACCTGTCTGGAAATGCTCGAGCATGTGCCTGACCCGGGCGCCGTGGTGGCCGCCTGTGCGCGGCTGACCAAGCCCGGAGGCCAGCTGGTGTTCTCCACCATCAACCGCAACCCCAAGAGTTTTCTCTTCGCCATTGTGGGCGGCGAATACGTGCTCAATCTGCTGCCGCGCGGCACCCACGAATACGCCAAACTGATCCGCCCCTCGGAACTGGCCGCCTGGTGCCGCGAGGCGGGGCTGGACGTGACGGACACCACGGGCATGACCTATAACCCGGTTACCGGCGCCTACCGGCTGGGCCGGGATGTCTCGGTGAACTACCTGCTGCGCGCGTACAAGCCGGAAACGGGAGCCAGGGCTTGAGCCTGGACGGAGTCTTCTTCGATCTGGACGGCACCCTGGCGGATACGGCGCCGGATTTCCGGGTGGTGCTAAACCGGCTCATGCGCGAATCCGGCCGCGCGGAAAAGTCCCTGGCGGAGGTACGCCGGCAGGTCTCCCACGGCGCCCGCGCGCTGGTCACGCTGGGGTTCGACCTCCAGCCGGACGAGCCCGGTTTTGACGATGAGCTGGAGCGATTGCTGGCGCGCTACCGCGAGCACCTGGATGTGGAAACA
>CAZHGU010000287.1:0-2899 GCA_964532105.1 uncultured Alcanivorax sp.
AATGGTCCGAAGGCGCGCTTACGCTCATGCTGTGGCCGGTGGGCCGCTGGATCCGTCGTTTCAATGACCGCTTCGCGCGTGAGCTGGCCTCCATGTTTTAGCGGTATTTTGAACGCAAATCCATTTAACGGTTTGAGCCTTTCATGAAACATCGTCTTTTCCATCTCTATCAGCGTCTGGTACTGGATCGTCCGGTCTGGGCACTGGCGGTCATATTGCTCGTCAGCGTGGCGGCGGCCTGGCAGGTGCAGAACTTCCATCTCGACGCCTCGGCGGATTCGCTGACCCTGGAAAACGACAAGGATCTCGCCTACTACCGCAAGGTGGCTGAGCGCTACGGCGGCAGCGACTTTCTGATCATTACCTATACGCCCCGGGACCGGGCCCTGTTCGAGCGCGAAAGTCTGGAACACATTCAGCAGCTACGCGGTGATCTGGCGGGCGTGGACCGTGTGGCGTCCGTGTACTCGCTGCTCGATGTGCCCCTGTTGTTCAGCCCGCCCGTGGAGTTCCGAGATCTCACGGACGGCTACCGCACCCTGCTCGACAATAATGTGGAACTGGACAGCGCCCGGGAAGAGTTCACACAGGAAAATCCGCTTTACCGGGAACTGCTGGTGAGCAAGGATGGCCAAACCACGGCCCTCCTGGTGAACTTCGAGCAGGATCAGCGCTATCACCAGTTGCTGGAGAGACGCCAGAAACTCCGTGCTCAGGAGCGCCAGGGCGAACTGGATGAAGCCGGCGAGCGCAATCTGGAAAGCACCGAGCAGAAGTTCAGCAACTACAGCACGCAGCAACAGCAACGCACGGCGGAGACCATCTCCACCCTGCGCAATATCATGGACGACTACCGCGACGAAGCCCGGATGTTCATGGGCGGCGTGCCCATGATCGCCTCGGACATGATCCGTTTCATCCGCGACGACCTGCGCACCTTCGGCGTGGGGGTGCTCATCTTCATCCTGCTCACGCTCTGGACGGTCTTCCGCCGGCCGCGCTGGGTAGCGGTGCCGCTGACCTGTTGCGCGCTCACCGTGCTCTGGGTGGTGGGCTGGCTGGGTTTCATGGACTGGAAGGTGACGGTGATCAGCTCGAACTTCATCTCCCTGCTGCTGATCATCACCCTGTCCATCACCATCCACCTGACGGTGCGCTACCGGGAACTGCACGCGGAAAATCCGGACAGCGATCAGCGCTGGCTGGTGGGCGAAACCCTGCGGCACATGGTCCGGCCCATTGTCTATACGGTGCTGACCACCATGGTGGCGTTTTCGTCCCTGGTGGTCAGCGATATCCGGCCGGTGATCGATTTTGGCTGGATGATGACCATCGGCATCGGCCTGGCCCTGGTGCTGAGCCTGGTGCTCTTCCCCACCCTGCTGAAACCGCTGCCGCCGGGCCAGCCGCGCCTGGGCCGGGACTATACCCGGCGCATGACGCTGGGACTGGCCGGCCTGACCCGCCGCTACACGCCGGCGGTGCTGGTGCTGGGTTTCGCCATTGCCCTGGTCGCGCTCTGGGGCACCACCCGGCTGACGGTGGAAAACCGCTTTATCGATTACTTCAACGAAGACACCGAAATCTATCAGGGGATGCTGCGCATTGATCAGAAACTGGGCGGCACCACGCCCGTGGATATCATTATCAATGCTCCCGAGAATGCCTCTTCTCCTGATCGGCCCTTTACCGAAGGCGCCGGCAGCGGTGGCTGGGATGAGGATTCCGGTGACGGTTTCGATTCCGGCGAGGGACAGGAAAGCGGCGATCCCTTCGCGGATGATTTCTCCGGCGGCGGTGAATCAGATCCCTTCGCGGATCCGGACGCCGGCGGCAACAAGCTGGAAGACGCCTACTGGTACACCCCGGACCGGCTGGAAAAGCTGATCGAGATCACCGAATACCTGGAGTCCATGCCCGAAACCGGCAAAGTGCTGTCCGTGGCCACCACCTATCAGGTGGCCAAGAAACTCAACGGCGGCCCGCTCAGCCATGTTCAGCTCATGCTGTTGAGCACCTTTGTACCGGAGGATCTCAAGCAACGCCTGGTGGATCCCTATCTTTCCGACGACGGGGATCAGGTGCGCATTTCCATGCGGGTGCGTGACTCTCATCCGGATCTCAACCGGGATCAGCTGCTGGAGAAAATCCGCACGGATCTCAAGAACGATTTCGGACTGGAAGACGAGCAGGTACGCCTGACCGGCGCCATGGTGCTCTACAACAACATGCTCCAGAGTCTCTATGATTCGCAGATCAAAACCCTGGGCTTCGTCTTCCTGGCGATCATGCTCATGTTCCTGGTTCTGTTCCGGTCGCTGTATATTGCCATGATCGCCATGCTGCCCAATCTGTTCAGCGCCGCCTTCGTGCTGGGGCTCATGGGCTGGATCGGATTACCGCTGGACATGATGACCATCACCATCGCGGCCATCACCATCGGCATTGCCGTGGACGACACCATTCACTACATCCACCGCTTCCGCGAGGAACTGCCGGTGGACAATGACTATGTCGCCACCATGCGCCGCTGCCATGCCTCCACGGGCAAGGCCATGTACTACACCACCCTGACGATTACCGTGGGCTTTTCCATTCTGGCGCTGTCGAACTTCAACCCCACCGTCTACTTCGGCCTGCTCACCGGCCTGGCCATGCTGGTCGCCCTGCTGGCCAACCTGACGCTGTTGCCGGCGTTGATGATCATGCTGAAGCCGCGCATTCCGCAGGTTGAAGAGTAGAAAGCAGAAAGATTAAAGATGAAAGAGACAAGGAAGGGCGCCGCAGGCGCCCTGCTCCTTATTTCTTGCTCCTTGCCCCTTGCTCCTTGCCCCTCCCATTTATGGGTTCCCTCGGCGCCGCTTCTACCGGATCCTGGTGAATCAATACGTCCGCACGC
>CAZHGU010000288.1:0-2255 GCA_964532105.1 uncultured Alcanivorax sp.
ATTTCATGATCCTGTAGACCATGTCCATGGTATTCGGATCCCGGGCGCCGTAGACGGCGGTGGGGCGGACCACGGTGAGCTTCAGGCCCAGTTCGTTGGCCACCTTCCAGGCGACTTGCTCACTGATCTGCTTGGTGGCGCGGTAGGCGCCGCCCTTGCCCTTGTTGCCGTCGACCTGCGGCGAGTCTTCGTGCATGGGGTTGAACAGCGACCAGCGATAGATGCCGAACGTGCTCATGTGCACGATGCGCTTTACGCCCGCTTTGTGGGCGGACTCGAACACATTCCGGGTACCCTCAACATTGGCTTTCTTGTGTTCCGCCCAGGCGCTGAAGCTTTTGGTAGCCACGTACATAGCGGCGTTGGAAATGACGGCGTCACAGCCGCTGAAGGCCTGCTCGAGCGGGATCGGGTCCATGAGATCCGCCTTGCGGAATTCCACGCCTTCCTCGGCGAGAAAGGGGGCCTTGTCCGGATTCCGGACCACGCCTACCACATGGGCGCCGGCGGCGAGCAGGCTCCGGCAAAGGTAGGTGCCCAGCATGCCACTGGCCCCGGTAACGGCGACGGTTTTTCCTTTCAGCTCCATGCGGTTTTCCCCACTCCGATTCGCAAAACATGCCGCAGCATAGCCCGGAAGCCGACATGAAGGCCATGCGGGACCACCAATGGGGTCACAAATTCAGAACGCATCCTCGTCTGCATTCGCCAGCACGACGCGATTACGGCCGCCTTCCTTGGCCCTGTACAAAGCCTGATCCGCGGCCTTGAGCAAATCATTGAGGCCATAAACGGTTGTGGAGGGGTAAGCGGCGACGCCGAGGCTGGCGGTCATCCGGATCTCGTGGCCATCCACCTCCACCGCGGCCTCGCTGATTTTCCGGCGCAGGCGTTCCGCCACCTGGTCCGCCAGTTCCAGGGTCACGCCGGGCAACAGAATGGCGAACTCCTCGCCGCCAAACCGGCCAACTTCGTCATAACGCCGGGCATTTTCCATCATGATCTCCGAGGCCGCGACCAGTACGGCGTCGCCGGCATGGTGGCCCCAGGTATCATTGATGTCCTTGAAGTGATCCAGGTCGATCATGATGCAGGCCAGCGCGTCCGGGTGTGTCGACGGCTCTCGCTGAATGCGCGCCAGTTCCTTTTCTCCTCGGCTGATAAAGTGGCTGCGATTGGTGAGTCGTGTAAGGCCGTCAATGGTGGACATCTCGCGGTACAGGTTTTCCCGCTCTACCCAGCGACTGACCGCCAGGATGCAGATATAGATCAGCCCGGAGAGAACCGCGGCGATGGCCACCTGAATAACCAGCCAGCCCAGTACGGGGGAGCCGTCGGGCTGATACACCGAACGTTTCAGCAATGGCGCATGCTCGAAGCCGCCGGTGAAGTCCATGACCGCCATGACGATCAGGGCGGCGAGAACAAACCAGTAGGAGAAGCGGATCTTGTACACATTGGCCAGGGCGGAGGTGATGTTGACGCCGAGAAACAGCAACAGCAGGCCCTCGGTATATTGCGAGCCGGTAAGATAGGCGCTCAACAGCACAGTGATAATAAAGCCGCCGATAATAACGTTTTCAAAGGCGGGCCAGTCGTCTTCGTTCCGGCGCCTCCAGAACGCGGCGACAATAAACCCCAGCAGCACGGCGAAATGCGCCGCATAAAAGCCGAGCAGCGGCCGGGCGATATCCGCATCAAGAAATTGCGGGCTCATCACAAAAGCGCCCAGCAGGGTCAGCCCGAACAGGCCGGGCGCAAGCAACACCAGAAAACCGAGCAGAATGAAGCGGTCAATGGGACGCCAGTCCAATGGATTCGAAAACCGGAACCGGGCCGCCCGGGTGGTTCGCTTTTCAGTGTGGCTCGATGAAGGCCCGGGCGAGTTTGGCTGCGCCATGGTTTATTGATTCCCTGTGGATGTCGGTCTTGCCCCGGGCTTATCCCCATGCGGCCCGCGGAGAAATCCGGAACAAGGTCAACCTTAATCCATAGCGAAGCTTATTTTCCAGCAATCACCGACAGGAAGAAATTCGGGGTGTTCCCGAATTTTATCCATCACGTCCGTATGCTCCCGGCGATCCCCGTTTCGCCGTGTGGCTCCCTTCCTTTGTGCGCATGACCAGCTATGCCGAGGGGGAGTAAACGCCGGCTGCCCGGCGTGCAGTGCACAGTCCGCTGTTCCATCCGGCGCCGTGCTCACCGGGGTTGTAGGCAGGACTCTGTGCGAGATAATGACCTTTTATCCAGCCGGC
>CAZHGU010000288.1:2265-2892 GCA_964532105.1 uncultured Alcanivorax sp.
GGCGATCCCCGTTTCGCCGTGTGGCTCCCTTTCTTTGTGCGCATGACCGCTATGCGGCGAAGCGTAAGCTCTGGCTGCCCGGAATGCAGTGCGCGGTCCGCTCTTCCATCCGGGGCTCCACCCACCGGGGTTGTAGGCAGAACTCTGTGCGAGATAATGACCTTTTATCCAGCCGGCGAGGCGCAAGGTGGGTATTCGGCACGGAACAGCTACAGCTCGGGACTGGTGGCGGCAACGGCCCCGCAAGCACAAGATTCTGCTGATTGCGCTGGTGGTCTACGGACTCTATGGCCTGGCCGGCTACTTTGGCGGTTCCCCCTGGCTGCGTTCAGCCATTGTGGATGGGTTGTCCGAGACTACGGGGCGCGAGGTTCAGCTCGAGCGCGCCGTGTTCAATCCCTACGGGCTGGCGGTCACGCTGGAGGACTTTGCCTTTTTCGATCCGGATGGCGAAGCCTTCGTGTCCTTTGACCGGGTCCATGTGGATTTCGAGTTGTCCTCGCTGTTCCGGTGGAGCTGGCATTTCGATGTGTTCGAGCTGGAGGGGCCCCGCGTGCGGGTCACCCGAACGGCCGACGGCGGCTTCAACTTTGACGATCTGCTGGCCCTGGCCGACGAGGGCGCGGA
>CAZHGU010000289.1:0-2886 GCA_964532105.1 uncultured Alcanivorax sp.
GCCCGGTCGAAGAGCGCACCCTGATCGATGAGCCGGGCCACACCCTGCTCCAGCGCCAGCCCCAGGCTCCGGGCGGTATGCTCCACCACCTTGAGTCCACGCCGGTTGATGAAGACCAGCTTTTCCCCGTGGCGGATATTGGCCGCCAGCTTGCAGCGACGTGCGCCCTCGCCCAGCCCGATTTCCAGCCATTGGCCGGGCTGCAGCTGTTCGGCTTCCTTGACCCGGGGGTGGTCGTCGGGCAGCGCTTCCTGCTCCACCGCCTGATCCACTTCCGCTTCGGGGTCTTCATCCACATGCACGCGCTCCACCTCCAGCCCGCGCAGCAGGCGGCGGTGTTCATCGCGCAAACCGATCAGCAATTTGCGCGCCTCCACCGGGTCGTGATTGACCGCTTCCAGACCATGCTTGAGCCCGGAGAGCAGCTTGGGGCTGAGGTCCTTGAGCTTTTTCAGCGCCTGTTCGTCGCGGTGCGGCAGCACACTCCAGACCAGCGCGTCCAGCATGCGCAGGCGTTTCTTCCACAGATCGCTGTCCTCACCCTCGCGGATCCAGGTGAGATAGAGCACCTGTTCCCAGGCGTCGCGGATAATGCGCACCACCACTTCCGGCAGATCCCGGCCGGCCATGCGCTTGCGGATGATTTCTTCCACACGCTGCTGGGCTTCGGCGGCCCGGGCCTTGCCCTCTTCCTGCTCGCGCACGCGTTCCTCGACACGCTCGCGGCGGTGTTCCTGCTGTTCCAGGAAGGATTCCATGCTGCGCAGCAGTTCCTGAAAGAGTCCGGAATCCGTGTCGAACTCATTCAGAATGCGATGCACGGCCTCCTCGATGCTCTGGTATAGCTCGTCATTGAGGCCCTGCTCCGGGCTCCACTGGCTGCCGGCACGCGCAAGCAGATTGAGCAATTGGCGGGCCGGATGTTCCTCGTTGTTGAAAAAGCTCTTGTCCGCGATGGCCACCTTGAGTAGCGGAATCTGCAGGCGGCCGATCAGTGCGCGCACCTCGGCGGGCAGGGCGTCGTCGTCGAGAATAAAGTCGAAGAGCATGGCCACCAGGTTGATGGCGTCGTCGTCGGACTCTTCCAGGGCGTGGAGGGATTCCTTGCCGTATTCCTGCTCCAGCAGACCGGACAGTTCCTGCTTGACGTTGAGCTCTTCCAGCTTGCCGTCGGTTTGCTGCAGTTGCTGTTCCAGCTGCTGCAGCCGACCGAGCATGCTGTTGAGATCCTGGGACGGCACCTGGATGACGGCATCCGGCTCGGCGGGTGTGCCGTTCACATAAGGTACGCCGTCGTGCATGACGGCGATATTCTCCGGGCTGGGCCCCACTTTGGCGGCCAGTGCATCCGAAGGTCCGCCCTCGCCGCCTTCTCCCCCCGGCTGTCGCATATTGCCCAGCAGATTCTGGAGCATGCCGAACACAGGCTCTTTTTCGTCCTCGCCCGCGGCCGGGGCGGGTTCCGGATCCTCTTCCTGATCCGGCGGCGGCGCCGATTCCGGCTCTTCGCCATCTTTTACCGGCGGCTTTTTCATATCCGGCAGCACACCGGCACGCACCAGCGCCTGGTTAGCTTCGTCCACCACCGCAGGCAGTTCCACCAGAACACCACGCTCGAAGAGCTTCATCAGGACCAGACGGTCCTGCACATTCAGCTCCATATTGCCCAGATTGGCCTGGAAACAGCCGGCCACCTGGAGCGGATCCAGCGGTGAGAGTTGCTGGTCCACATCGAAACGGCTCTCGTAGAGATGCTCGACACGATGATTGAACAGCCGCAGGGCTGTGTCACATTCACCCCGCGTTCGCCGGCCCATGTTTTCCAGCGCCACATCCGCCTCGAGCTGTTCTTCCTCGACCAGCCCCAGGTGGTCGATATCCACCTCCTGATCGACGACGGAGTGGTGTCCACTGTTCTCTTGCTTGACGGCCTGATCCCGCAGGGCCAGGGCATGAAAACGGTTTTCCAGTTCCTGGCGGAAGCCGTTTTCCAGGCCGCTGCGTTGCAGCCGCAATTCGCGCATGGTGTCGAAATAGCGGCTCTGCTCCGCGTCCGGAGCGTTCTCGGCCATGTCGAACAGGCGATCATCCGCCTGATCCAGCATCTGCGCCAGGGACTTCGTCAGACGATCAATCACCTGCCGCCGGACCGGCTCCAGCTGACGGGGCAGCTCGGCCGGGGCGATATTCGATCGCGGGTTGTCCACCGACTGCAAGTGAGGTGCCTTGTCCATATCCACTCTCTGAAGTTAGTGTGCGCCTACTTCGATATGGCCGCTTCTTTTTATTAATAAGATAAGACTACTCCACATTTAAGCCTAGTCTTTTTATCGTACTGTTGGCAATGCCTCATTTCCGGCGTTTTGCTGTTTCAACATGGCCCCGGAATACCGGGATCGGCTTATTCCCCGTACACGGCATGCGGGATCACCGCTTGTCGTCCCGCCCGGATTATGACAGTTTCTGTCTGCACCCAGCTCGCGGCCTACGGCGCCCGGCCTCGGGGATGCCCACGCAGTCCCGGCCGGGGCCCATGGCACCGGGCAGACTAACCGCCATTTTCGCTTTCTCGGGGGAGAATCAGAACCATGGACCGCCTGCAGGAATGGCTCAACGCCTTTTCTTCGCTGCTCTGGGATCAGGCCATGCTGGTCCTGCTGGCTTTCACCGGAATCTATCTCAGCATCCGCCTGGGTTTTCTGCCCCTGCGCAAGCTGGGTTTCTCCTTCCGCCAGACCGTGGCAAGCCAGCAGGGCGAGGGCTCCATCCGGGCCATGGGGGCACTGGCCACCTCCCTGTCCGCCACCCTGGGCACCGGCAATATCGCCGGCGTGGCCACCGCCATCCATATGGGCGGTCCGGGCGCGCTGGTCTGGATGTGGCTGA
>CAZHGU010000290.1:0-2886 GCA_964532105.1 uncultured Alcanivorax sp.
TCCACCCGGAGCTTGTCCAGCAGCTCCCGGGGCAGCACCACGCCGGTGGAATTGCCGATGGCGGTCAGCTTGAGTTTGCGGGTCATGACGGTCTCCTTGGTCCAATAGACCACCAGTATAACATTTGTTATTACAGTTCGTACCGGTGCCTGCAGGCCCGGGATGGATGAATCGATTGCTGGATGCATAAAGAACGTCGGACTTCACTCTGTTTTCACATTCACTCGGTCCATCCTTGCCAGACTCGTGGAAAGCTGCCCTTCGGAGCCGTTGAGCAGAAACCTGCACAAAACGGCTTGACTCCGAAGCGCGGACAGGCTTTTCATAACAGAACAATCAACCGTGATCCGCGCCAACACAGGTAATGATGCCTCTCCGATGGGCCGGAAAACGGAACGGGCAAGGCAGGTGGATCATGAGCACGGCACAGACGCGTGGTCTCTGGATCGACGGGCAAGCCATGGAGGCCGCCGAAGGCGGCACTTTTCCCACCTTCAACCCCGCCACGGGTCAGCCCATCTGTGAAGTAGCCCGAGCGGACGCCACCGATGTGGACCGGGCGGTGAATGCCGCTGACCGCGCGCTGGAGCATTGGCAGGCGCTGAGCGGCACCGAACGCGGCCGCATCCTGCACCGCGCCGCCGAGCTGATGCGCGCCCACCGCGACGAACTCGCCGAACTGGAAGCGCTGGACGGCGGCAAGCCCATTGCCGAAACCCCGGAAGCGGACGTGGACTCCGGCGCGGACTGCCTGGAATATTTCGCCGGCCAGGCCGCCTCCCTGCAGGGGGAATACCAGCAGCTCGACGGCGCCTTTTTCTATACCCGGCCGGAACCGCTGGGCGTGTGCGCCGGTATCGGCGCCTGGAACTACCCGCTGCAAATAGCCTGCTGGAAAACCGCGCCCGCGCTGGCGGCGGGCAATACCATGATCTTCAAACCCGCCGGGTTGACGCCGCTGTCCGCGCTGCGCCTGGGCGAACTCTTCCGCGAAGCCGGCCTGCCCGACGGTGTCTTCAATGTGGTCAACGGGGACACCGAGACCGGCCAGGCCCTGACCCGGCATCCGGGCATCGCCAAGGTATCGCTGACCGGCTCCGCGAACACCGGCAAGAAGATCATGAAGGACGCCGCCGACACCCTCAAAACGGTCACCCTGGAGCTGGGCGGCAAATCCCCGCTGATCGTTCTGGACGACGCCGATCTGGACAATGCCGTCTCCGGCGCCCTGCTGGGCAATTTCTACACCCAGGGCGAAATCTGCACCAACGGCACCCGCGTTTTTGTGCACGAAAGCATCCATGACGCCTTTATCGAGCGCCTGGTGGAACGCACGAAACGCCTGAAAATCGGCAACCCTCTGGACCCGGACACCGATGTGGGCGCGCTCATCAGTGAAGGTCACCGGGATCATGTCCTCGGCTATATCGACAAGGGCAAGGCCGAAGGCGCCCGCCTGGTGCTGGGTGGTCAAACCGCGAAGGTGGAAGGCTGTGAAGGCGGTTCTTTCGTCGAACCCACCATCTTCACCGACTGCACCGACGACATGACGATCGTGCGCGAGGAAATCTTCGGTCCCGTCATGTCGGTGCTGCGCTTCCGCGAAGATGACGAAGTGCTGGCGCGTGCCAACGACACCGAATACGGGCTTGCCGCCGGGGTATTTACCTCGGATCTCACGCGCGGGCACCGCATGGCCGATCAACTCGAGGCCGGCATCTGCTGGATCAACCACTACAACATCACGCCCATCGAGATGCCGTTCGGGGGCGTGAAGCAGTCCGGCCTGGGCAAGGAAAACAGCCGGCGGGCGCTGGAGTACTACACCCGCCTGAAAAGCGTTTATGTCGCCACGACGGATGTCGAGACTCCGTACTGATCCGTCGTCGCCATAACCAGAGGCAGTCGTCCTCGTAACATAAAACCGGCAGACCAAGGGGAGTTCCGCCATGGAACAAAACACGCCCGCGGAGGAAGTCCGCGACCGGCTCAATCCGACCGTTTTCTTCGGCTCCTCCATTCTGATCGTGCTCTTCGCGCTCTGGACCATGTTCTCCACGGGCGCCGCGGAAGACGCGATCAACACCGTGCTGGGCTGGGTATCGAACAGCTTCGGCTGGTATTACTTTCTTACCGTGGTGGCCTATCTGGTCTTCGTGATCATTATCGCCGCCTCGCGCTTCGGCGATATTCGTCTGGGGCCCGACCATTCCAAACCGGAATTCAACATCGTCTCCTGGGCGTCCATGCTCTTTGCCGCCGGTATCGGCATTGACCTGCTGTTCTTCTGTATCGCCGAGCCGGTGTCGCAGTTCCTGGCACCGCCGCAGGGCGAAGGCGGCACCGTGGAAGCAGCCCGCCACGCCATGGAACTGACCTTTCTGCACTGGGGCGTATCCGGCTGGGGTATCTACACCCTGGTGGGCATGTCCCTGGCCTATTTCAGCTACCGGCACCAGTTGCCGCTGACCATCCGTTCGGCGCTCTACCCCATCTTCGGCCGGGGCATATACGGGCCCATTGGCCATGTGGTGGACATTGCCGCGGTGCTGGGCACCGTCTTCGGTATTGCCACCAGCCTGGGCATCGGCGTGATTCAGCTGAACTACGGACTGTCCACCCTCTTCGATCTGCCCGAGAACACCTGGGTCCAGGCCCTGCTGGTACTGCTGATCATCGTCTTTGCCACCCTGTCGGCGGTGAGCGGCGTGGAAAAGGGCATTCGACGGCTGTCCGAATTCAACATGCTGCTGGCCGCCGGCCTGGTGATCTTCGTGTTGATCGCCGGCCCCACGCTCTTCCTGTTGAACGCGCTGGTGATGAACATCGGCGATTACATCACCGGCTTCATCAGCATGTCGTTCAACACCTATGCCTTTGATCAGC
>CAZHGU010000291.1:0-2882 GCA_964532105.1 uncultured Alcanivorax sp.
GCTGATCGCGGCGGGCGCGGACAAGGCCTGCGAGGTGCTGGGCTCCGGCGCACTCACCCCCGAAATCGGCCATCTCAGCTACGGCACCACGGCCACCATCAATACCGGCAATGACCGCTATGTGGAACCCATGGCCTTTGTGCCGCCGTATCCCGCGGCGCTGCCGGGGCGCTACAACAGCGAGATCATCGTCCAGCGCGGCTACTGGATGGTGAACTGGTTCAAGCGCGAATTCGCCCGGGCGGAGGTGGAGGAAGCCGAGCGCCGGGGCCTGGCGCCGGAAGAACTATTCGAGGATCTGCTGCGGGCCTCGCCGCCCGGCGCCATGGGTCTGACCCTGCAACCCTTCTGGAATCCCGGGGTCCGGATTCCCGGCCCCGAGGCCAAGGGCGCCATCATCGGCTTCGGCGATGTACACACGCGCGCGCACCTGTACCGGGCCATTATCGAGGGCATAGCCCACGCCTTGCGTGCTGGACGCACGCGCCTGGAGAAACGCAACGGTGTGGCGCTGGAGCGCCTGCGCGTATCCGGCGGCGGCTCGCGCAGCGACGAGGCCATGCGCATCACCGCCGATCTGTTCAACCTGCCCGTGGAACGGCCCCACACCCGGGAAACCTCGGGACTGGGCGCGGCCATCAACGCCGCCGTGGGCGCCGAGCTGTACCCGAATCACGAAGCGGCCGTGACCGCCATGACCCATGCCGGGGACCGCTTTGAGCCGGACGCGGACAACGCCCGGCTCTATGATCAGCTGCACCGCCAGGTGTACAGCCGCCTCTACCGGCGTCTGGCGCCGCTGTACCGGGCCATCCGGCGGATCACCGGCTATCCCTCCGAGCTCTAAGCCGCACGGCCCGGCACATGATAGAGTCCGGGAAAAAGCCAGGGGGCGAAGCCATGCGACACATCATCCGGTTGTTCCTCGTTGCGATCATGACTTTTTCGATGGCTCGGGCGGCGGAGCCGGAAGCGCTGATCGACCGGCTCAACCACAGCCGCAGCCTGGAGCCGGCCTTTGAGGCCCTGAACACCTCGGCCCTGGCCGAAGCGGCCGGGGTGGATGCCCGTGTTACGCCCGTGCTGGAGGAACTCAAGCCCCGGTTGCGGGGCGGTCAGTTGCGGGGTGTGGCGCTGGCCTCCGAAGCGGCGGGCGTAACCTTGCGTCTGGAATTCGCCGGCGACGATCTCAACTATCTCAGATTGAATTACAACGACGAGGACCAGCTGGCGGGCTGGTATGACTACGCCCTGGGCGTAAGTCTGGCCGAGCTGGTCGAGGCGCTCGTGGCACAGGGAGACGACGCCGGGGCTTTTCTCAAACAGCTGGACGAAAAGCCGCTTCAGGCTCTGGGCGAACTGCCGGATTCCCGGCAGGGCCGGATCCTGTCCCGTCTGGTCCTGGCCGCGTGCAGCGGCGCCGACTGCTATACCCGGGCATTGGCGCAGATGCGGCCCCTGGAGGAGGAGTACAGCTCTCTCTGGCGCTATGAACAGGCCGTGCAGCAAGAGAACGAGGAGGCCGCCGCCCGGGCCATGACCGATCTGCGCGGCGAGCTGGGCCGGGATCCGGGCCTGGCCTGGCTGGACCACGCCCGGGCGCTGGCACGCGGACGCTGCGGCGATATTCGCGGGGCACTGGAAGAGGCCGTGGAGCGCTGGCCCGACTACCAGAAACTCTATCCGCTGGCGGCGCAGTGCGCGGC
Organism: uncultured Alcanivorax sp.; assembly: GCA_964532105.1. Classification (GTDB taxonomy): domain Bacteria; phylum Pseudomonadota; class Gammaproteobacteria; order Pseudomonadales; family Alcanivoracaceae; genus SLJS01. Next base: position 1,707 of record CAZHGU010000291.1, read on the forward strand.
CCGGCAACAGGACTGGAGCGCCACCACGCGCTGGTTCCGGGCGCTGGAAGAGCGTTTCGGCCAGCGGATCGACTTCAAGGCCCTGGCGGATCATCCCGTCTACGGCGACTATGTGGAATCGGAGAATTTCCAGGACTGGCAGGGCGATTCCTGATTCCCGCCCGAGCGACAGCTCTTGAACACAATAAAATTTGTACTATAGTACAAATAATAACGAGCAAGGAGTCGCGCCGTGGCGGATCGCTGCTACGACTACATCATTGTGGGCTCGGGAGCCGGAGGCGGCCCGCTGGCGCGCTGGCTGACCGCCGCCGGGCATTCCGTGCTGATGCTGGAAGCGGGTTCGCGCTTCCGGCCCCATGAATACCCGGACAATGAACTGGAGGCCAATAACCGCCTGATGTGGAACGGCGGCATGGATGCCAGCCGGGATGCGGGCTTCATGTTCCTGCGGGGCAAGGTCTTCGGCGGCGGTACCGTCATCAATCAGGCCCTGCTGGACCGCTTCGATGCCCGGGCCCTGGATTCCTGGGCCGAGCGCTCCGGCCTGGACGAGTTTTCCGTGGACGCCATGGCGCGGCATTACGATGCCGTGGAAACCGAACTCAGTCTGGAGCAAATTCCGCCGGAAGACCGCAACCGCAATGCCGATCTCTATGTCGAGGGCTTTGAAAAGCTGGGCTACGGCTGGGCGCCGCTGCGCCGGGGGCAGTCCAACTGTCGCGTGGACCAGGGCAATGACTGCATCCGCTGCCTGGGCGGCTGTCCGCGTGAATCCAAGCAGAGCATGCCGGTCACCTTTCTCGCCCGGGCGGAACAGCAGGGCCTGGAAGTCGTCACGGACTGCCAGGTGGATGGCCTGTCCCACGGCCGCAGGCAGGTAACGGTCTACGGCCGGCAACAGGGCAGGGCGCGGCGCTTTTTCGGGCGCCGCTGTGTGCTGGCCGCCGGGGCTCTGGGTACCACCCGGATTCTCCAGGCCTCCGGGCTGGGCCCCGACTTGCCCGCGCTGGGCGAAGGCTTCTACTGCCATCCCCAGTTCGTCACCCTGGCGCTTTATGATCAGATCATTGACGCCCACAAGGGCAGCTTCCAGGCGGTGAAATCCGACGACGAGCGTTTCCGCGCGGCCGGGTTCAAGCTGGAAAACGTCTTCATGGGCCCGAGCGGCGCCGC
>CAZHGU010000292.1:0-2878 GCA_964532105.1 uncultured Alcanivorax sp.
CGGCCATCGGGCTGGGACTGTCCGCCACTTCCCTGGTGGGCCAGGCCCTGGGCCGCCAGGAGCCGGAGGACGCCTACCGCTGGGGCTGGGACATTACCCGGCTGGCCGTGGGGCTGTTGCTGCTGCTCGCCATCCCCATGTGGCTGTTTCCGGACTGGATCCTGGGGCTGTTTCTCCATGAGCAGGCGCTGGTGGACCTGGGCCGGGCGCCGCTGCGCATCACCGGGGTGCTGGTCTGCCTGGACGGCATCGCCATCGTGTTTACCCATGCCCTGCTGGGCGCGGGGGCGGCACGCTCGGTCATGGTGGTCACGCTCTGTGTGCAGTTCTTTTTCTTCCTGCCCGCCGCCTATATCATCGGCCCGGTGCTGGGCTTCGGCCTGCTGGGCATCTGGCTGATGCAGGCCACACAGCGGCTGATCACCGCCGTCTGGCTGGGCTGGCTCTGGGTGCGGCGCCACTGGATTCACATCGAGCTCTGACGGACGCAATCATGCAAGACGACCCCGACTCCCGGGACCCCGCGAACGACGGTCCCCAGCGCAAACCCGGCTTCCGGCAGGTGGTCATGAGCGTGCTGGCGGCCGTGTTCGGCGTGCAGAGCGAGCACAACCGCCAGCGGGACTTCAGAAAGGGCGATCCCCGGGACTATATCGCCGTCTATGTGGTGCTGGTGATCGCCCTGGTCATCGGCATGATCGTGGTGGTGAATATGGTGCTGGACGCCGCCGGGGCCTGAAACCGGATAACGAAGATCCATAACCATATGAAAAACGATTCCTTTTCCGTATAAGGCCCCTTTGCTAGAGTACGCATCGCTGGTGGACTCCGCCAGCGCTCATACACGAAACCGAGCAGACGAGACGCCATGTACGTCTATCAGCCGCACGACCAACGCATTGTGGAAGAACGGGTGGCCCAGTTCCGCGGCCAGACGCAGCGCTATCTGGACGGCGAACTGAGCGAGGACGAGTTCCGTCCGCTGCGGCTGCAGAACGGGCTCTATATCCAGCGCTATGCGCCCATGCTGCGCATATCCATCCCCTACGGCATGCTCTCCAGCGAGCAGCTGCGCATGATGGGCCATATCGCCCGGGACTACGACAAGGGCTTCTGCCATGTGAGCACGCGCCAGAACGTGCAGTATCACTGGCCCATGGTGGAAGAAGTGCCGGACATCCTGGCAAATCTGGCCTCGGTGCAGATGCACGCCATTCAGACCAGCGGCAACTGCATCCGCAATATCACCACGGACGAATTCGCCGGCACCAACCCGAACGAGGTGGCGGACCCGCGTCCCTGGTGCGAGATCATCCGCCAGTGGGCGACCTTCAATCCGGAGTTCGCCTATCTGCCGCGCAAGTTCAAGATCGCGGTCAACGCCGACCCGGACGCCGATCCGGCGGTGATCGGCGTGCACGACATCGGCGTGCAGATGAAGCGCAACGACGCCGGCGAGCTGGGCTTCGAGGTCTGGGCCGGCGGCGGCCTGGGCCGCACGCCCATGACCGGTCAGATCATCGGCGAATTCGTGCAATGGCCGGATCTGCTCGCCTATCTCGAAGCGATCATGCGCGTGTACAACAAGTACGGCAACCGCGAGAACAAGTTCAAGGCACGCATCAAGATCCTGGTCAAGGCACTGGGCGTGGAGCGCTACCGCGAACTCACCAACCAGGAGTTCGCCGAGCTTCAGGGCGGGCCCATGACGCTGACCGGGGAAGAACTGGACCGCATCCACCAGCACTTCACGGTACCGGACTATTCGGACGAGCCGGAAATGCCGGAAGAACTGGAAAAGGCGCTCGAAGACAACCGTCAGTTCAACCGCTGGTATCGCACCAATGTGCGCGATCACAAGGTAACCGGTTACAGCGCGGTCACGCTCACGCTCAAGAAAACCGGCCGCGTGCCCGGCGATATCTCCGATGAAGAGCTGGAAGAACTCGCCGATCTCGCGGATCAGTACAGTCACGGCGAGGTGCGCACCACCCACCAGCAGAACCTGGTCATGGGTGACGTGCGCAAACGCGATCTCTTCGCCCTGTGGCAGGAACTGGACAAGCTGGGCTTTGCCACGCCCAACCTGCACCTGATCACCGACATCGTGGCCTGCCCCGGCGGCGATCTGTGCTCGCTGGCCAACGCCAAGTCCGTGCCCATTGCCGAGTCCATCCAGCGCCGTTTCGACGACATGGACTATGTCCATGATCTGGGCGAGCTGGACGTGAATATCTCCGGCTGCATGAACGCCTGCGGCCATCACCATATCGGCCATATCGGCATTCTGGGCGTGGACAAGAAAGGCGAAGAGTTCTACCAGATCACCGTGGGCGGCCGCGGCGACCGGATCACCCGCGTGGGCGAAAAACTCGGCCCCTCGTTCAATGCCGAGGACGTGCCCGACGTGGTGAGCAAACTCGTCAACGTCTACGTGGAAAACCGCGTGGCCGAGGAACAGTTTATCGATACCTATGAACGGATCGGTATTGAACCCTTCAAGGAGAAGGTCTATGGCTGAGCAGTACATTCTCGACGGCCGGATTCAGAACAATCCCTGGCGCTTTGTCTCCGCCGAGGACTGCGAATCCGGCGTGCCGGAAGGCAGCCATCTGATCGTGCCGCTGGGTATCTGGCAGGAGCATCGCGAGGAGTTGCTTGAGCGCAACGAACCGCTGGGCGTGTGCCTGGAGCCGGGCGAGGAACCGGCGGACATCGCCGAGGATCTCGCGCAGTTATCCGTGGTCGCCATTCACTTCCCGAAGTTCGCCGACGGCCGCGGCTATTCCTATGCCCGCGAGCTGCGGCAGCGCTATCAATTCAACGGCGAAGTGCTGGCTACAGGCGATGTGCTGCGCGACCAGATGTTCTATCTGCA
>CAZHGU010000293.1:0-2870 GCA_964532105.1 uncultured Alcanivorax sp.
TGCTCTTCGCCGGTGGCGATGGCACCGCGCGGGATATCTGCGCGGCAGTGGGGCATCGACTGCCGGTGCTGGGCATTCCCGCCGGCTGCAAGATGCATTCCGGCGTCTATGCCGTGAATCCCGAGGCGGCCGGGCGCCTGCTGGCCCGGCTCAGCCGGGGCGAGCTGGTCAACCTGGATGAAGCCGAGGTGCGCGATATCGACGAGGACGCCTTTCGCCAGGGGCGGGTGGTGGCGCGTACCTACGGTACCCTGCGGGTCCCGGCGGAAAGCCATCAGCTGCTCCAGCAGGTGAAAAGCGGCGGAGGCGGCAGCGAGGAACTGGCGCGCACGGATCTCGCCGCCCGGATCGCGGAAGAAATGGAAGACGATACCTGGTATCTGATGGGCTCGGGTTCGACCGTGGAGGCGGTCATGGAGGAGCTGGGCCTGGACAACACCCTGCTGGGGGTGGATTTGGTGCGCAACGAGACCGTGGTGGCTGCCGATGTGGGCGCCGATCAGATCCTCGAGCACCTGGCCGACGGCGCCCCGGCGCGGGCGGTCATTACCTTTATCGGCGGTCAGGGGCATCTGTTTGGGCGCGGCAATCAGCAGTTCTCGCCCGAGGTGATCCGGCGCATCGGCCGGGATCATCTGCAGGTGGTGGCCACGCGCGGCAAGCTGCGGGCGCTGGAGGGCCGCCCCCTGCTGGTGGATACCGGGGATCCGGAGCTCGACCGTGAACTGTGCGGGCTGATCCCCGTGCTCACGGGCTACGAGGATCAGGTGCTCTATCCGGTGGACAACGGCCGGGGCGACGGCGACGTGGAGACAGACGCTCAGGCGTGAGCGCTGTGCTCCAGCGCCTGGATGCGTTCATCCAGCGGCGGATGGGTGGCGAACATGGCCTTGAAGCCGCCGCGCTTGCCCTTGTTGATGCCGAAGGTGCTAAGCGATTCCGGCATTTCGTCCGGCAGCTCGGTTTCCGCCTTGAGCCGGCGCAGGGCATTGATCATGCTGCGCCGGTCCGCCAGGCGGGCGCCGGCGTCGTCGGCGCGGAATTCGCGGAAACGCGAGAACCAGGCGACGATGGCCATGGCCAGAATGCCCAGGATGATGTCCATGACAATGCTGGTAATCCAGTAGCCCGGGCCCAGCCCGCGCTCGTTCTTGAAGATCACCTTGTCCACGAAGAAGCCGATCACCCGGGAGATGAAGATCACGAAGGTGTTCACAACGCCCTGGATCAGCGACAGGGTGATCATGTCGCCATTGGCCACATGGCCGATTTCGTGCGCCAGCACGGCGCGGGCCTCGTCCGCGCTGAAGCGCTCCAGCAGGCCCTGCGAGACCGCCACCAGGGCCTTGTTCCTGTTCCAGCCGGTGGCGAAGGCATTGGACTGGTTGCTCGGGAAGATCCCCACATCCGGCATGCCCACGCCGGCGCGGTGGGCCAGTTCGCGTACCGTGTCCATGAGCCAGCGCTCGGCGTCGTTGGACGGCTGCTCGATCACCTTCACCTTGGTGGCAAACTTCGCCATGGGCTTGGAGATCAGCAGCGAGATCAGCGAACCGCCCATACCGAACACCGCCGCCAGCATGAGCAGCCCCTGGATGTTCAGCTGGGTGCCGGTTTCGTCGAGAATGCCGCTGAAGCCCAGCAGATTCAGGACAATGCCGCCCACCACCAGAATGGCCAGGTTGGTGAGCAGAAAAAGGCCAATGCGCATCATGGTCGGCAGTCTCCGTATCGGTAAATCCGGGATAAAGGTAGGGGCAGCGGATTTGATTTCAAGCGGGCACGCACGGATACTCTCGCGGCTTTCCGCAGCACCTTTCGAGTCCGCATGTCCGAGCACCTGATCGACCGTATTCTACCTTATCTGGCTACTCCGGAAGACGGCCGTCATCGCCTTTTTCACGGTCGCGGCCATATCGAGCCCGGACTGGAATGGCTGACCCTGGACCGGTATCCGCCCCTGGTCTTCGCCACCCTCTTTGCCGAACCGCCGGCGGGATTTCTGGACGAGTTGTCGGCCGCGTTTCAGACCCGGTCGGGGGAACTGGGTATTGATTGTCTGCGGGTGCAGCACCGCTATCTCTCGGGCACGCCCGTGGAAACCCTTTTTGGCGAACCGCCCGCCCGGCCCGTGGCGGAGGAGGCCGGGCTTTATTACTGGCTGGATTTCCAGCGCGGACAGAACATCGGCTTCTTCGGCGACATGGCGCCGGGCCGGGCCTGGCTGCGCGAGCGCGCCGCCGGCTGCAAGGTACTGAATCTGTTCGCCTTTACCTGCAGTTTTTCCGTGGCGGCGCTGGCGGGCGGGGCCGAGTCCGTGGTCAATATCGACAGAAGCGGCGCGGCGCTGGAGCTGGGCCGGGCGAATCACGAGCTCAACGGTCAGGATCCGGAGCGGGTGCGGTTTCTGCCCCACGAGGCCTTCCGCTCCTGGAAGAAGCTGCACAGTCTGGGGCGTTATGACCTTATCGTGGTGGATCCGCCCAGCCGCCAGAAGGGCAGTTTCGAGGCTCGCCGGGACTATGCCCGGCTTATGCGCAAGCTGCACAAGTTGCTGAAACCCGAGGCCGAGATCCTGGCCTGCCTGAACGACCCCTTCCTGGACGAGGCCTGGCTGGACGCCACCGTGCTGGACAACCTGGCGGGCAGCGAGAAGGTGCGGCGCCTGCCACCGGCGCCCGGTTTCGAGGAACCGGGGGAGCCGGCGCTCAAGGCCATTCATTACCATTATCAACGGCCGGATGATGCGGTAACGGCCCCGTGACGTGGTGCCCGCGTAGGAGCGACCGCCCCGGGCGCGTATATTTTAAGAGAAACTGGGATTTGTTAGCGACCGGGGCGGTGGCGACAACCGCGGGGTTAATACAGCG
>CAZHGU010000294.1:0-2857 GCA_964532105.1 uncultured Alcanivorax sp.
TGATCGAAATGGTCATGGGGGCCCGGGTCAACGGCAAGCTGGTCCGCGAGGAAGAAGGCGAGCGCCGCAACCTGCCCTCGCCGGACGAATGGGGCAAGCAGAATGGCAGTGGCGCCGGGGAGTCCGGGACGGCCGGGGAAGAAGCCGAAACTTGACCAAATTGGTCAGGTATTGGATCATGATAGTCGGTTATTCAGTTTGTGGGAAACTATGAGCGCGATCGCGAGCAAGATTGCCCTGACCGACCGTGCCGCCGCCAAGGTGCAGGAATTGCGCGAGGGCGAGGGCAATGATCGGTTGAAATTGCGCGTCTATATCACCGGCGGCGGTTGCGCCGGTTTTTCCTATGGGTTCACCTTTGATGAAACCGTCCACGAGGACGATACGGTCGTGGAAAACGGTGATGTCACCCTGGTGGTGGACGCCATGAGTATTCAGTATCTCTCCGGCGCCCAGGTGGACTACGAACAGGTGCTCATGGGCTCGCGCTTTGTGGTGGCCAACCCCAATGCCGCCACCACCTGCGGCTGTGGTTCGTCCTTCTCCGTTTAGTCACTTCGCTCCGGCCGCGTATCACCCCCGGCGCCTGAACTGACCCTGGCGTCCGCCACCCCGGTCGGTAACGCACCCCCAGGCCCGTTCAGCCTGCTAGTATGCCGGTATTGTTCCTGCATAGAGGGTGTGTCATGGCAAAGGACGTGGATCAAACGGCGGGCGCGCTGCTCGAGGCCCATGTGGCCTTTCTGATGGACGAGCTCACGGGCGAGGGTTTTGCCGCCCTGCTGGAAGAGGAAGTCGGCCAGGTGCTCCAGGATGCCACCCGGGTGAAGGTCAACGAGGTGGTCAGTCCCGAACAGATCCGGGCCACGGCGATCAAGTATGCGGTGGAATTCGAACCCTCCGGCGCCATCCCCGAGCTGGTGGGCGATATTGCCCGCCGGATCTATGATCATCCGGGCCATGACCAGGCCACGCTCAATGACCTGCTCTCCGATGCGCAGTTCAATGAGTTTCTGGACAAGGCCCTGGAAATGAAGGATCTGCGGGACCGGATCATTCATGAAGCGGTGACCAACCCTGTTTACGAAGCCCTGATCTCGGACATTACCTATCAGAGCATTCTGGGCTACATGACCGAAAATCCGGTTACGCGCAATGTGCCGGGTGCGCAGTCCATGATGAAGTTGGGCAAGAATGTGGTGGGCAAGGCCGGCGGCGAGGCACTGGAGAAAAACCTCAAGGCCTATATCGGCAAGAACATCAAGCCGCTGCTGCGCGAGAGCGAGTATTTCCTGCAGGAACAGATGGATGAACAGCGGCTGCGCGAAACCGCCCATGAAATCTGGGACGGCATCAAGAGCTACCGGATCTCCGCCTTCCGGGACTATCTGAGTCAGCGGGACGTGGAGGAATTCTTCGTTATCGGTTACGAATACTGGAAATCGCTGCGCCAGACTGACTACTACGCTTCCTGGATCGACACGGGCGTGAACTTCTTCTTTGAAAAGTATGGCGACAGCACGCTGAGCGAGCTGCTCGAAGAAGTCGGCATTACCCGGGAGATGATCGTGGACGACGCGCTCCGTTTCGCGCCCGGCGTTCTCGAAGCGCTGCGCGAGAAGGGCCTGCTGGAGGAGACTCTGCGTCGTCATCTGGCGCGTTTTTATCATTCCGAACAGGCGCGCAGGATTCTGGCGGAGTGAATCATGGCGAACGATGAGCGCTTGCCTCGGGACCGCGACAACGATTATACGGCGGCGATGGCCGAGCGCCGGCGGACCTTCATTACGGAGCAAACCGGCGCGCGACTGGAACACACCGGCCGGTACTCGCTGGATCCGGAGCAGCTCGCGGGCAATATCGAGCACTTTACCGGCGCGACCCAGGTGCCGCTGGGCGTGGCCGGCCCGCTGCGCCTGAACGGCGAACATGCCCGCGGTGACTTTTTCGTGCCCATGGCTACCACCGAAGGCACCCTGGTGGCGAGCTACAATCGCGGCATGCGCCTGGCGCGCGAGGCCGGCGGCATTGTTACCACCGTCATCGACGACGCCATGCAGCGCGCGCCCGTCTTTGTCTTTACCGATGCCCGCAAGGCGCGGGATTTCGGCGAATGGGTGGAGGCCAATCTGGAGCGCATTCGGGCCGTGGCGGAAGAAACCACGTCCAGCGGCCGGCTGCGCGATATCGAGCAATACGCCCAGGGCCGGATGCGCTGGCTACGCTTCAATTTTATCACCGGCGATGCCGCCGGGCAGAACATGGTCAGCAAGGCCGCGCGCCACGCCTGTCACTGGATGATCGATCAGGGGCTGCCGGGGCTGGAGCATTTCACTCTGGCGGCGAATTTCGATACGGACAAGAAACACTCGGCAGTGAACAACCTGCACAGCCGGGGCAAGCGCGTCGTGGCCGAGGTGACCCTGCCCGAGCGCGTGGTGCGCGAAGTCATGAAGGTGAGCCCGCAGGCGCTGCATGACCAGCGTCAGCTGTCCAACATGGGCGCGCTCATGTGCGGCTCCGTGAACAACGGCTCGCACTTCGCCAATGCCATTACGGCGATGTTTATCGCCTGTGGTCAGGATGTGGCCAATGTGGCCGAGGCCTCGGCCGGTTTCGTGCAGGGCGAGGTTCGCGACAACGGCGACTACTGGTTTTCCGTGACCCTCCCCTCGCTGATCGTGGCCACCTATGGGGGCGGCACCGGTTTGCCCACCCAGCGTGAATGCCTGGACATGATGGGCTGTTACGGCCCGGGCCGGGTCTATCGCCTGGCGGAGATCGTCGCCGGCGTGGTGCTCTGCGGGGAACTCTCGCTGAGTTCGGCCATTGTGGCGGACGAGTGGGTGGCCAGTCA